>NZ_JBYIQX010000040.1:0-66032 GCF_057707805.1 Streptomyces sp. bgisy159
AACCCTGGGCCGTCTCTGGGCCGTGCGAGGGTGCCCGAGGCCGACCGATGGCGACCGACAGTGACAGGCGAGTCGTGACCGGCAGTGGCGAAAGCCCAGGTCAGGGGGGCAGGCCCATACGGGTTTCCCCCCAGGGGTGGCGATCCGGCAAGATGGGGTGTATCTGCCCACTGCCTGATTTCAAGCTGCCGGACGGTTTCTCTTGGCTGAGTTCATTTACACCATGCGCAAGGCGCGCAAGGCGCACGGCGACAAGGTGATCCTCGATGACGTCACCCTGAACTTCCTCCCCGGGGCGAAGATCGGCGTCGTCGGGCCGAACGGTGCCGGTAAGTCGACCGTTCTGAAGATCATGGCGGGGCTGGAGCAGCCCTCCAACGGCGACGCGTTCCTGTCGCCCGGCTACAGCGTCGGCATCCTGCTGCAGGAGCCGCCGCTCAACGAGGAGAAGACGGTCCTGGAGAACGTCCAGGAGGGCGTCGCCGAGGTCAAGGGCAAGCTCGACCGGTTCAACGAGATCGCCGAGCTGATGGCCACCGACTACTCCGACGCGCTGCTCGACGAGATGGGCAAGCTGCAGGAGGAGCTGGACCACGCCAATGCCTGGGACCTCGACGCCCAGCTGGAGCAGGCCATGGACGCCCTGGGCTGCCCGCCCGGCGACTGGCCCGTCACCAACCTCTCCGGTGGTGAGAAGCGCCGCGTCGCACTGTGCAAGCTGCTGCTGGAGCAGCCCGACCTGCTGCTGCTCGACGAGCCCACCAACCACCTCGACGCCGAGTCGGTGAACTGGCTGGAGCAGCACCTCGCCAAGTACGAGGGCACCGTCGTGGCCATCACCCACGATCGGTACTTCCTCGACAACGTGGCCGAGTGGATCCTCGAACTCGACCGCGGCCGCGCCTACCCGTACCAGGGCAACTACTCCACGTACCTGGAGACCAAGCAGACCCGTCTCAAGGTCGAGGGCCAGAAGGACGCCAAGCGGCAGAAGCGGCTCAAGGAAGAGCTGGAGTGGGTCCGCTCCAACGCCAAGGGACGGCAGGCCAAGTCCAAGGCCCGCCTCGCGCGGTACGAGGAGATGGCCGCCGAGGCCGAGAAGATGCGGAAGCTGGACTTCGAGGAGATCCAGATCCCGCCGGGCCCCCGCCTGGGCAACGTGGTCGTCGAGGTCGAGAAGCTCAACAAGGCCTTCGGCGAGAAGGTCCTCGTCGACGGCCTCAGCTTCACCCTCCCGCGCAACGGCATCGTGGGCGTCATCGGCCCCAACGGCGCCGGCAAGACCACCCTGTTCAAGATGATCCAGGGTCTGGAGACCCCGGACTCCGGCGACATCAAGGTCGGCGAGACCGTCAAGATCTCCTACGTCGACCAGAGCCGCGAGAACATCGACCCGAAGAAGACGCTCTGGGAGGTCGTGTCCGACGGGCTCGACTACATCAACGTCGGCCAGGTCGAGATGCCGTCCCGGGCGTACGTGTCCGCGTTCGGCTTCAAGGGTCCCGACCAGCAGAAGCCGGCCGGTGTGCTGTCCGGCGGTGAGCGCAACCGCCTCAACCTGGCGCTCACCCTCAAGCAGGGCGGCAACCTGCTGCTCCTCGACGAGCCGACCAACGACCTGGACGTCGAGACCCTGTCCAGCCTGGAGAACGCGCTGCTGGAGTTCCCCGGCTGCGCCGTGGTCGTCTCCCACGACCGCTGGTTCCTCGACCGCGTCGCCACCCACATCCTCGCCTACGAGGGTGATTCCAGGTGGTTCTGGTTCGAGGGCAACTTCGAGTCGTACGAGAAGAACAAGATCGAGCGGCTCGGCCCGGACGCGGCCCGTCCGCACCGTGCGACGTACAAGAAGCTGACCCGGGGCTGATCGATCTTGCGGCACCTCTACCGCTGCCCGCTGCGCTGGGCGGACATGGACGCGTACGGCCATGTCAACAACGTGGTCTTCCTCCGCTACCTGGAGGAAGCCCGTATCGACTTCCTGTTCCGCCCGGACAAGGACTTCCAGCAGGGGTCGGTGGTGGCCCGCCACGAGATCGACTACAAGCGGCAGCTCGTCCACCGGCACACCCCGGTCGACATCGAGCTGTGGGTCACCGAGATACGGGCCGCGTCGTTCACCCTCACCTATGAGGTGAAGGACGGCGAGGTCGTCTACGTGCGGGCCTCCACGGTCATCGTGCCCTTCGACTTCGAGGCACAGCGGCCCCGCCGGATCACCGAGGAGGAACGCGAGTTCCTCCGGGAGTACACGGACGATGTCGGCGACGAGGAGGCCGTCGCCGCATGACCGTGCTCCACCTGGCCGACGAGGGGGAGGCGGCGGATCTCGCCGCCTTCCTCTCCCGGCTGCTCCACTACGACCGGGGCGCCGCGGTCCGCCTTCAGGCGGTCGGCACCGCGCTGGCCGTCTTCGGGCGGCCCCCCTCCTTCGAGGTGCTGGCGGTACGCGCGGTACGGCTGGCCAAGCCCTACGAGCACGGGCTGGACGACACCCTCGACGTGACCGTCTCCGCCGGTGAGCTGCTGGAGTCCGTCGACGAGGCGGGTGCCACGGCCGCGGTGCCGGCGGCGGTCACCGGCCCGCCCTGGGCGGGTGTGCTGCCGCCGCGCGGCGGCTGGCAGCCGGTCGCCGGGCTGCCGGGCGCGGAGGAGCTGCGCCGGCTCGTCTCGACGGCCGTCGCGGAGTTCCGCGGCCGTACGGAGGAACTGGCGCCCGAGGAGCGCACCCGCTCCCGACTCGACCTGATCGGGCGGGAGATATGGTCCCGGACGATCGCCGACACCGGGCTGCCGGTGCGCGCCGTGCACGCGGCCCAGTCGCTCGGCTTCCTGCGCGCGGGCGCCGCGGCACCGGCGCGGCTGGTCGCCTCCGGCGCGTGGCTGCGGCTGCGCACGCCCTACGGCTCCGTCGCCGTACGGCGGTCGGGGCTGGGGACGTTCGGCCTCAGCGTCCGCTGACGAACCGCGGGACGAGCGCCTGCTGGAGGAGCCCACCGGACGGGCGCCTGCCGGAGGAGCCCCACCGAACGAGCGCCTGCCGGACGGGCGGCTGCTGGAGGAGCCCCACCGGAGGAGCCCCCACCTGACGAGCGCCCACCTGACGAGCGCCCGCCGGACGAGCGACCCGCCCCCGCCGCTCAGCCCGCGCTGTCATCCGGCCACACCGTGATGTGGTCCTCCTCCAGATCGAGCGCCACCCGGTCCCGCATATCCAGCGTCCGGGTGTACTCGGCGGGCAGTTGGAGCCGGCCGGCCCGGTCGAGCATGGCGTACTCACGGGCGACGACCGTCTCGTGGCCGGTGCTCGCGTCGACCTCGCTGCGGCGCAGCACCTCGGTGGAGGTGCGGCCGTCGCGGATGGCGACCGTGCGGCGGACCTCGGTCGCGACGGCCCTGTCGTGGGTGACGATGACGATGGTCGTGCCGAGTTCCTCGTTGGCCGTGCGGAACGCGGCGAAGATCTGTTCCGCCGTGTGTGAGTCGAGTTCGCCGGTGGGTTCGTCGGCGAGCAGCACGGACGGGTCGTTGGCGAGGGCCACGGCGATGGCCACGCGCTGCTGCTGCCCGCCGGACATCTGGTGAGGGTGGCGATCCCGGCAGTCGGCGACCTGCAGCAACTCCAGCAGGGCGAGCGCGCGTTCGTCCCGGGCTCGGGCGCGGTGGCCGGTCAGCTGCAGTGGCAGGGCCACGTTCTGGGCGGCGGTGAGATAGGGCAGGAGGTTGCGGGAGGTCTGCTGCCAGATGAAGCCGACCACCTTGCGGCGGTAGCGGAGGCGGTCCTTCGCGGTCATGGCCAGCAGGTCGTGGCCGGCGACCCGGGCCGCACCGGCGGTGGGGGTGTCGAGACCGGCCAGGATGTTCATCAGCGTGGACTTGCCGCTTCCGGAGGCGCCGACCAGCGCCATCAGCTCGCCCTCGCGGACCAGCAGGTCCAGGCCCTGCAACGCCTGCACCTCCACGCCGTCCGTGGAGAAGACCCGGACCAGCCGGTCGCAGGTGATCAGCGCGTCGTGTCCGTAGCCGGGCTGTTCGCGGGCGCTGGTGACCCGGTCGGTGAGCTCGGCCAGAGTGGGGTCGGTCGTCGTCATGGCACTCCTTCGCGGCCGGCTCATTCCGGTTCCACCACGGTCGTCTCGGGCTTCACGGTCGTCTCGGTCTCCACGGCGGTCTCGGTCTCCACGGCGGTCTCGGTGCCCCCGAGGGTCCCGGTCCCCCCGAGAGGCCACCTCGTCCCGCCCGTTCACCTGCCGTCCCCCACCCTCAGTTCCCGTACCGTCCCCCGCCGCCCCGACCACCATGCCTGGACGGCCGCCACGCCCACCGTCACCGCGATCACGGCCAGGGCCGGGACGGTCAGGGACAACGGGTCGGTGTGGAGTTCCGCGCGGCTCGGCGTCGAGGACGACGCCGGCAGGGCGATCACGGTGAGGTCCAGGCCGGGGGAGAGCAGCCGGATCGCGGCCCACCCGGTGAGCACGCCGCCCAGCGCGGCCAGCGCGGCCTGCGGCAGCGACTCCAGGACGAGCAGGCGGCGGCCCTGCGCCCGGGTCAGGCCCATGGTGCGCAGCCGGGCCAGAAGCGCCCCGCGTTCGGGGGCGGTGCGCAGCAGGGCCAGCATCAGGGCGAGCACGGCGTAGCCCGCGCCCGCCGCGACGGCCGCCGCGTACAGGCGTTCCGTGCCGGACTGCAGGGGCGAGTCGGCGTAGCGGGCCCGTTCCGCGGCGCGGACCCGGACGAACACGGCGCTCCCGGCCGCCCGGCGCAGCGCGTCGCCGTCCGCGTGCTCCCCGCTGACCAGCAGCGCGGTCGGCCGGGCGGCCTCGGTGGCGAGCCCGGCGCGGTCCACGACCAGGAAGTTCTCGCTGGGCACGGCGGGGGTGACGGCCCGTACCAG
The DNA here is from genome assembly GCF_057707805.1 of Streptomyces sp. bgisy159. Lineage (NCBI taxonomy): Bacteria > Bacillati > Actinomycetota > Actinomycetes > Kitasatosporales > Streptomycetaceae > Streptomyces > Streptomyces sp. bgisy159. Next base: position 4,898 of record NZ_JBYIQX010000040.1, read on the forward strand.
GGTGATGCGGACGGTGACGGTGCTGCCGTCCGCCAGAGCGACCTCGAAGGGCGCCCTGCCGTAGCGTTCGGCCACCGCCTGCGAGGCCAGCGCGGGCAGCGCCTCGCCCCGGCCGCCCCCGGCCAGCTCACCGGCGGGGAAGGCACCGAGCTTGGTTTCCCGCGCGAGGTCCGCGTAGCGGGCCGGGTCGACGCCCACCACGGGTACGGAGTGCCGTCCGTTGCCGGGCCTGCCCTGGTAGTCGACGCTCACCGCGGTCACGTTCCGCACCCCGGAGACGTTCCCGACCCGGTCGGCCAGCCCGGTCGCGAGCGGATACGTGATCGACTCGATCCGGGCGTCCGCGCCGACCTCCAGCAGCGCCGCCCGGTCCCGCGCCTGGTCCACGCCCGCCAGCACCGAACCGCCGAACGCGGCGGTCGTGAGCGCGGTGAGCAGGGCGAGCAGCGGCAGCACCGCCGAGGCGGAGGTGCGGCCGGCGCGGGCCAGCGACAGATGGGCGACGAAGCCGCGCAGCCGGCCGGCCGGGCGGGCCAGGCCGCGCAGCGGCAGCGGGTAGAGACGCACCAGCACGAGCGCGGCGATCACGCCGACGAGGACCGGCGCGGCGGACACCAGTTGGTCACCGGACGTGCCCTGCCGGCGCAGCGCCTCCACCGCGCCGGCCGCGATCACCACCAGGGTCAGCTCCGCGACGGTGCGGCGCCGCGACGGCCGTACGGACGTCACGTCCTGACGGGCCGCGTGCAGGCGGACCACGCGGTGCGCGGCGGCCGCGCGCAGCGGGAGCGCGACGCAGGCCAGGACGGTCACGGCGAGAGCGGCCAGGGCGGCGGGCAGGGCGCGCGCGTCCGGCAGGACCAGCAGCGCCGCCGCCAGGCCCAGGGCGCCGGCCGGCACGGCGACCACCGCGGTCTCGGCCAGCAGCCGGACGGTGAGGCCGCTCAGTGAGGCGCCGCGCGCCCGCAGCAGGGCCAGCTCGGTGCGGCGGCGGTCGGCGGCGAGACCGCCCGCCATCATCAGCACCACCACGACCACCGTGCCGGTGCCGAACACGGCGACCGCGATCAGCGGTGAGATCGCGGACTGCAGGCGGTCGTACGAGCCGAGGACCCGGTCGAGCTTGGTGTTCGCGTCGGTGTACGGGCTGGTGAAGCCGCGGATCGTGCGCAGATCGGGTCCGGACACCAGGGACCCGACGGCGGACCGCAGCCGGTCCAGGTCCTGGTGGTGCAGCGCGTCCTGCCGGGGCGTCAGCCGCCAGAACGGGTACGGGTTCCCGGTCGTGCCGAGGAGCGCGGGCCCGGCCTCGGGCGGCAGCAGCAGCGCGCCGAGCCAGTAGCTGGGGGAGTCGGGGCCGCCCGGCGGCAGCTTCACCAGAAGGGGCTCGTGGAGCAGCGGGTCGTACGACCAGTAGGCGTCGTCCCGGTCCAGCGGTTCGACGATGCCGGTGATCCGGACGGCGAACCAGCCCCGGTCCAGCGCCGGCACATGGATGACCGAACCCACCTCGATGTGCAGGGTCCGGGCGGTCGCGGCGGTGACCGCGCCCTCGACCTCGGCCGTCCGGGCGGTGACCGGGCCGGACAGGTGCGGCAGCCGGCCCCCGCGCAGCCGGGCGTGCTCGGCCAGCCCCGCCTGGGCCACCAGCGACATCCGGGCGGGCAGTTCGCTCGGCCGGGGCAGCCAGGGATCGGCGGTCTCCAGGTCGACCTTGGTCCGCACCCCGTACGTCGACTGCCCGGGGTCGGTGGTGAGCGGCGCGCGCGGAAGGGCGCGGACCCTGGCGTACTGCTGGGCCAGGACCTCCGCGTTCAGCAGCCTCTCCCGCTCGGCCTGGGGGAGTGTCGCGTACGGTTCGGGCGCGGACAGCTGGACGGAGCTCCAGTTGCGCGGCGCCTTGTCCACGGTGTGCCGGAGCGCGGCGTCCTCGTACCGGCCGAGGGCGCGCGGGAACGCGGCGGCGAGGCAGGCGGTCACCGCGACGAGGACGGCGAGGGCGAGGGCGGCGCCGGGGGCCGCGCGCAGCCGGGTGCGCAGCCACGGGGCGGCGACCCGCGGGGGGCGCCTGATCGGGTTCGGCATGTCAGTCGGCCTCCCTCAGCACCTGCACCGGATCCGCCCGCCGTACCGACAGCACCGCCGTGACCAGGACGGGCACGACGGCCACCGCGGCCAGCAGCGCGGCCACCCGCGTCGGCGGCAGCTCCACCAGCAGATCCGGCACCGGGCGGGTGGCCTGGCCGGTCAGGACGATCAGCGGCAGCACGGACCGGGTCAGCACGGTGCCCAGGGCGGTGCCCACGGCCAGTGCCAGCGCCACCAGCACGCCGTGTTCGGCGGCGACCGTGCGGGCCAGCCGCCGGCGGGGCGCGCCCAGCGCCCGCAACACCGCGAACTCGGCGTCCCGCTCGCGCAGCGATCCGGCGGCGCTCACCGCGAAGCCCAGCGCGGCCAGCACCGCCGCCGCGCCCGCCGCCGCCGTGAACGCGGCCTCCGGGCCGGCCCCGAACGGGTCGTCGCGCAGCTCGGCGGCGATCTCGTCGCGCACCACCACCTGGGCCGGGTCCATGTCCGGGCGGGCCCGCAGCGCGGCCGCGACCTGGGCGGTCGCACCGGGTGAGCCGGGGCGCAGCCACCACTCGGTGGGCGCGGCCAAGACGCCGTAGCACTGTTGCAGGACCCGGTTCACGGCGCGCAGGTCCAGGAGCAGGGCGCCGCCGTCGCCGCTCGCCTCCTCGGCGGGCCCGGCCGTCGGCAGTTCGCGTACCGCGTGCCCGATCCGTACGGGAACGGTCTGGCCCTCGAAGGTGATGTCGAGGCTCTGGCCGGGACGGGCGCCGGTGGCGGTCAGGAAGCGGTCGGTGGCCAGGGCGGTCACGGCGCCGGCGGGCGGCTGGGGAACGTGCAGCCGGACGGTGAGGCCGGGGGTGAGCCAGGGTTCCTCGGCGGGCACGTACCCGGTGCCGTACTCGAGGGTGAGCGGCGGGCCCGTGGTGACGCGCGGTTCGGCGGGCCGGGTGGGGGCGTCGGGGGAGGGCCGCGAGGAGACCTGGCCGTCGGTGGCGGAACTCGCCGTCCACGAGGTGGGCAGGGGCACCGGGTGTGCCGTGCCGTCGGTCCCGGCCGCGCTCAGGGCGTCCAGGGTGAGGGTGTGGTGCTCGGCGCGGCCGGACGGCACGAGCAGCACCAGTTCCGCCCCGGTGAGGGTCAGCTCGCCCTGTCCGCCGCCCAGTTCCAGGGTCAGCCGGTGCGGGCGGCCGTCGGCGGGGAGCCGGCCGACGGGCAGCCGGTAGGGGGTGCCGTGGTCGTCCTGCACGGTCAGCGCGACGGTGGGCGCGGACTCCGACCCGGCGACCGAGCTGCGCAGCGTCGCCGTCAGCACCAGCCGGGTGCTGTCGGCCGGTACGGCGGCACCCACCGCCGTACCCTTCGGCGCCAGCCCGGCCACCAGCTCCCGCGCCGGGGCGGGCGCCAGGTCGGGGCGCATGAGCACGGTGTCCGCCGCGCGCTCGGTGTCCAGGGCCAGCACGGTCGCCGTGCGGTCGCCGGCCACCGGAAGGGTGCTGCGCACGGCCGGCGCGACGGCGGCGACGTGCGGCACGGCACCGTACTCCTGGGTGCGGCCCAGCTCGCCGTCGCCCGCGCCGAGGACGCGCAGCGGGGCGCCCGCCGCGAAGTCGGCCTGGTCCTCCTGCGAGCGGCCCCAGGAGGACACCTGGCCGATCGCCAGCATGCCGAGCGCGACGGCGAGGACCAGCAGCAGGACCGGGCCCGCGCCCCGCATCGGGCGACGGCTGACCTGCCAGCCCGCCAGCGCCGACGTCAGGCCGCGCCCGCTGGTCGCCCGGCGTTCGGCGAGCCTGGCCACCGGCGGCAGCAGCCGCAGCGTCAGCACGGTTCCGGCGAGCAGCAGCAGCGCGGGCGCCGCCACCAGCAGCGGGTCGATGCCCAGGGCGCCGCCGCGGTCCGGGGCCACCGCGCCGGAGGTACGCCGGTCCAGCTGCCAGTAGGAGACGCCCGCCACGGCGACCAGCCCCAGGTCGGCGCCGGCCCGCAGCGGCATGGGCAGGGCGCGGGCCCGCCGTTCGCGCAGGCCGGAGCCGGTCAGGGCCGGCACGCTCACCGCGAGGGCGCACGTGAGGGCGACACCGGCGGTCACCAGCCACACCCCGGTGCGCCCGCCGACGGGTACGTCCAGGTGCAGTCCGATCCGGGCGGGTGCGCCCCAGGCGGACAGCAGCCGGGTCGCCGGTGCCGCCAGCAGCGGGGCGAGGACCAGCGCCGGGACCGCCAGCAGCACTGCCTCCAGGGCGGCCAGGGCGGCGAGCTGTCCTCCGGAGGCGCCCCGGGAGCGCAGCAGCCGGGTCTCGCCGAGGCGTTCGGTACTCAGCAGCCGGGCCACCAGCAGCAGCGCGCACACGGCGAGCAGCGCGAGCTGCAGGGCGACGACCAGCAGGGTGGAGCGGGAGACCAGCAGGGAGCGCTGGACGCGGTCGACGACATCGGGCAGGGCGGTGGTGGCGGTGCCGCCGTTCAGCGCGGGGTCCGCGCGCAGGGCCGCGCGGGCGGAGCGCGCCGAGTCGCCGAGGGCGTCGAGACGGCCGGTGGTCAGCGAGGCGAAGTCGGCGGAGGCGAGCCACCCGGAGGGACCGGCGCTCACCCGGCCGCCGGTCACGACGGACGGGTCGGCCAGCAGTGGGCCGTAGGTGGTGAAGCTGGACTTCTTCACCCCGCGGCCGTCCAGCGCGTCCAGCCGCCAGTACGGGGCGGCCGGGTCGAGCGGGCGGTACAGCCCGGTGACGACGACGTCGACCGGGGGGCCGCCCAGCCGGTCGGCCAGGTGGATCCGGGTGCCCGGCTCCACCCCGAGGACGCGGGCGGCGGGCTGCGGCAGGGCGGCCTCGATCGCGCCGGTGTCGTCGGCGGCCCTCGGCCAGTGGCCCGAGGCGAGCCGCAGCTGGCTCCGGTCGAGCGCCGCGAAGTGGGTCAGATCCGGGTCGCCGGACCGTTTCTCCGGCGGCTGCAGGGAGCGCGGCAGCCCGTACGGGCCGGACCGCACCAGGGTGCGCACCGTCACCGACAGCCCGTCGAACGCCTTGCGCGCCCCCTCGCGGACCGCGGTGTCGGCCGCCGCGCGCCGGTCGGCGGGCACCTCGGCGGTGACGACCAGCGCGGTGTCGGCGGCGTTGCGCGGCCGGGCCAGGGAGTGGCGCAGCGCGGCGTCGCCGATCGCGCCCGAGTAGGCGGTGAGCGCGGCCAGCACGGCCGTCGTCAGCAGGACGGTGAGCAGCGCGGCGGCCAGCAGCGGCCGGTGCGGCCGCATCCGCCGTACGACCAGTCGAGCGAAACCCGCGTACGACGCCACCCGGCTTCCCCCAAGCCTTCGCTGACCAGATCTTCGGTGATGCTGTCAGACCGGTCGCGTCCGCGGTAAGCGATTGTGGATCAGCCTTGACCGGATTGTGACCGGAAATCGGCGTGCGGTGACCGGAATTCGGGATTCTGGACGGCGGGAAGGGTCCGTGGCGCGCCACCAGACGCTGCCGTGGGACGGGACGGTGCCGTGGGACGAGACCGTGCCGCGGGAGGGGTCAGTCGGGGGCGTTCACCATCGACGCGGCCGCGTACGTCAGGTAGTTCCACAGCGTCGTCTCGTGCTCCTCGGACAGCCCGAGTTCGTCGACCGCCACCCGCATGTGCCGCAGCCAGGCGTCGTGCGCCGCGCGGTCCACCACGAAGGGTGCGTGCCGCATGCGCAGCCGCGGGTGGCCGCGGTGGTCGCTGTAGGTCGTGGGGCCGCCCCAGTACTGCACGAGGAACAGCGTCAGCCGCTCCTCGGCCGGGCCCAGGTCCTCCTCCGGGTACATCGGCCGCAGAAGGGGGTCCTCGGCCACCCCCTGGTAGAAACGGTGGACCAGCCGGCGGAAGGTCTCCTCCCCGCCGACCTGCTCGTAGAAGGTCTGCTCCTGAAGCGTGCCGCGCCGAATCTCTTTCACGCACCCCATGGTCTCAGACGCGGCGACCGAGGACTCGGGGCGTAGGTCCCCTCCGGTCCGCCCCGCCCCGGCGGGGGTGCTCGCCTCCCGCGCGGTGGGGCCGCACAGTGGAGACATGGGTGCGGACGCACGCGATCAGGACCTGGCGGACCTCGCGGTCTCGGCGCGGGCCGGGCTGGTGCGCGAGATCGAGGCCAGCGGGGCGTTGGCCGCCGATCCGCGCTGGAGGGAGGCGTTCGCGGTGGTGCCGCGCCACCTCTTCGTGCCGTACTACTACGTCGCCACGACCGGCGGGTACGAACGGCGCTGGGGCGAGAGCCCCGACCCGGCGGCCCGCGAACGCTGGCTGCGCGGCGCCTACGCCGACACCCCGCTGGCCACCCGGCTGCGCGACGGCGAACTGGTGTCCTCCAGCAGCCAGCCCTCCCTCATGGCCCTGATGCTCGCCGAGCTGCGCGTCGAGGACGGCGACCGGGTGCTGGAGGTCGGGGCCGGCACCGGCTACAACGCGGCGCTGCTGTCGTACCGCCTCGGCGACGACCGGGTCACCACCGTCGACCTCGACCCGGAGATCACCGAGTCCGCGCGCCGCCATCTGGCCACCGCCGGCCACCACCCCGCCGTGGTCACGGGCGACGGGGCGCGGGGCGTGCCCGAGCGGGCCCCCTACGACCGGATCATCGCGACCTGCGCCCTCGACACCGTGCCGGGCGCCTGGCTCGCCCAGTGCCGGCCGGGTGCGCGGGTGCTGACGCCGCTGGCCACCGGACTGCTCACGCTGACCGTCCGGGACGCGGACCACGCCGAAGGGTCCTTCCTGCGGTCCCCGGCCTACTTCGTACCGCTGCGCGGCCGGCCCGGCCCGGAGCCCGTCGCCCTGGGCGGGGTGCCGCACCGGGCCCGGGAGAACGAACTGTTCCGGTTCCTGGTGGCGCTGACCCGGGGCGTCCTCGCACCCCAGGAGGCGTTCGCGCTGTGGCGGCGCGAGGGGATGCCGGGCCGGGAGCGGTACGGCATCACGGTGGCGGAGGGCCGGGCCTGGGCATGGCTGGACGATCCGGCGGGGCCCTACGCGTGGCCCCTGCCGGACCCTTCCTGACCCTTCCTGACTCTTTCGGTCCTTCCGGCCGTGTGCGCCGCCACGGCCGACGCGGCGCCGCTGCGGCGGCGCAGCTCAGCCGCGGCGGACGGTGATCGTCGTCCAGGCGCCGACGTGCACCCGGTCGCCGTCCTGCAGCGGTACCGGTACGAACGGGCGGATCGGCTCGTCGGAGCCGTTCACCGTCGTACCGTTCGTCGAGTTCTGGTCGACGACCGCCCAGCCGCCGTCGGGCTGCTGGACCAGCACCGCGTGCTGGTGCGAGACACCCGGGTCCTCCGGCGGCACCGACAGGTCGATGTCCGGGGTCTCGCCGGTGGAGTGCCGGCGGCGCCCGATGGTGATCTGGTTGCCGGTGAGGGTGCGCTGCTGCTCGGGCGAGTAGGCGGGCAGGTTCAGGCCCGCTGCCTCGGGGCCGGAGCGCTGCATCATCGCCATGAAGTAGTCGCGGTCCGGGCCGATGGTGGCCGTCCAGGTGGTCGGCTGCTGCGGGAACGCAGGGCCGGGCGGGGGCGGGGCCTGGGTGGCGCCGCCCGGCTGGGGGTAGCCGTAGCCGCCGGACTGCTGACCGCCATGACCGCCGCCGTGACCGCCGTGAGCGCCGGTTGCGCCCGGTCCGCCGGGGGCGGGGCCGGACGGCGGGGAGAGCACCCAGTCGTCCTCACCGCCGCCGAAGGGCGGTCCACCGGGGCCGGCGGGCCGCTGCGGCTGCTGGAACGGCGACGCGCCGGGGCCCCCGGGACCACCGGGATTGCCGGGCTGATGGAACGCCTGGGGGGCGCCGGGACCGTTGGGGCGGCCGGGGCCGCCCGGAGCGCCCTGACCGCCGGGGGTGGGCGGGGCCTGGGTGGCGCCGGGCTGCGGGTAGCCGTAGCCACCGGACTGGGCCTGCGGGCCGCCGGGCTGCGGATAGCCGTAGCCACCGGGCTGGGCTCCACCGGGACCGGCGTGGCCGCCGGAGCCGGAAGTCTCCCGTCCGAACGGCATGCCCGGACCGGGACCGCCGGGCCCGCCCGGACCACCGGAGCCGCCGGGCGCACCGGGACCGCCCTGGCCACCTGGAGCCCCCTGGCCACCTGGAGCGCCTTGACCGCCGAACGGGCCGCCGGGCGCACCCGGACCACCGGAGCCGCCGGGCGCACCCGGGCCGCCCGAAGGGCCGCCGCCGTGACCGCCCGGCCTGCCGGGCTCCCCGCCGAACGGCGGGCCGGTCGGGATGGGCTCGGCCGGCCGGTTCACCTGGGACGGCCGGGAGCCCTGGTAGTCGAAGGCGTCACCGCCGCCGAAGGAGGGCGGCGGGGTGAAGCGCCCGCCGGGACCACCGGGACCGCCGGGACCAGCGGGGCCGCCCGGGCGGCCGGGACCCCCCGAAGGGTCACCGCCGGGGCCGCCCGGCGCGGAGCCCGTGGGCCGCGGCGCGGCCGGCGTGTACGAGGTCGCCGTGTTGGTGAGGAAGTTCCACCGGCACTCCTCGCAGAAGGGCGCACCGCCCTCGCGGGGCGTGCGGCACTGCGGGCAGAGCTCGGGTTCTGGTTCGGGCACCGCGGACAGGTGCGGCGGCCGGCCGCCGGGCTGGGTGCCCTGCGGCGGCGGGAAGCCGTAACCGCCACCGGTCGGGGGCGGCGGGGGCGGGGGCGGGGGCACGGCACCGGCCATGCGGTGACCGCAGACCTCGCACCAGTCGTCGGAACCCGACTGGTGTCCGTTCGGGCAGGTCGGCATGTCGGCGCTTCCCCCTTTCCTCAGGGTCCTGCTAGGGAGTCCTCAACGTCAGCAACGGTCACTTCTTGACGCGAACGGTCTTGGTGGACCGGGTTTCGAGAGTCATCTCGTCCGCCTCCGCGACCTTCGCCTTCAACCGCACAGTACCCGTCGTGACGTCGACGACGTCCACCACCTTCGCAAGCAGTTTCGCAGTATCCGCGTTTCCGCAAGCGCTTGCCAGCTGAACCGCTCGCCCGAGTTTGGCCGTCGCTCCGTCCATATCGCCCGCTTTGCGGAGATCGAGGCCCTGTTGGATGGCTTGCGCCAGTTCCGCCTGCCCGGTGTAGTGCGCGACCTGGGGGTTGATCGACGTCGAGGCGACCATGTCGTCGGTCCACACGGCCCGTACGAGGCCCTGCGCGCCCAAGTTCTGTACGCCCCCGTCGGGTTGCGGAACCACCAGGGAGACCCGTGCGGCCAGCATCTCCTGGCCGATCGCGGCGGCCGGAACCTCCACACACAGGTGGTAGTCGCGGGACTCGTCCCCCCAGGAACCGGTGGGGTAGTCCCCGGCCCGCGGCCCCGCCTCGGCGCGACGGTCGGTCAGCTCCTCGACCGTGGGGGCGACTTGCTTGACGAACCGGATGGTGGTGCCGACCGGCGTCCACAGCCGCAGCGCCACGTCGGCGACCTCCTTGCCCATCGCCGTCTCCATCATCCGCGTGAAGTCGGCGGTCAGACCCGCCGGGTCGGCGACGATGTCGGCGGTGCCGAGCAGGGCGGAGGCGATCCCTGTGACTTCTTTCACTTCCCAGTCGGTGCCCACGCCCCGGGCGTCGCAGGTGAACCGCCCGGCGCAGGCGTCCAGTGCGGCCCGCAGCTCCTGCGGCGACTCGTGCTCGTTGCGGCCGTCGGTGAGCAGGATGCCGTGCCGGATGGAGACGTCGGCCGAGGACAGCAGCCGGTCGGCGAGCCGCAGCCAGGTCCCGATCGCGGTGCCGCCGCCCGCGCTCAGCCGGCGCAGTGCCTGTTTGGCCTGCGCGCGGGTGGTGGGATCGGCGACCGCGAGCCCCCCGCCGCCGGGGTAGACCTCCTTGGCGACGTGGGTACCGGCGATCACCGCGAAGCGCACCCCGTCGCGCAGGGTGTCGACGGCGGCGGCCGTGGCGTCCCGGGCGCCGCGCATCTTGGTCGGCGGATAGTCCATCGACCCCGAGCAGTCCACCATGATCGCCACGGCGGCGTCGGGATCCTGACCGGGTGCGTAGAGGTGCGGGGCGGCGACCGCGCCGCCGGTCGTGCCGCCGCCGGTGGCGGTCACGGTGACGATCGCGTTGACCTCGCGGCCGCCCTCGGGCAGGTACTCGTTCTGGTAGACGTCCACCGAGAACCGCGGCATGTTCGGCTTCGAGAAATTGGCCATGCCAGATCAGCATCCCCCTCGCGGACCCCGCCGGCGGCGGAGTGATGAGTCAGCCCGGACCGGTCCCCTCCGGTCCGGGGAGGTGTCCCCGTGTCTGTCGCCTCAGGCCGATCCTGCCCCCTGGGGCGGCGCCGGGAACGGTACGACGGCCACTGTTACGTTGTCGTGGCCCCCGCCGTCCAGGGCGTGCCCGACCAGTACGCGGGCGGCGTGCAGGGGGCGCACGGCGGCGTCCAGGGGGAGCGCGCCGGCCATCTCCTCGGCGGACTCGGCGTAGTTCCACAGGCCGTCGGTGCAGACCACCACGACACCGGGCCGGTCGGGCTTGAACGAGGCGGTGTGCGGCTCCAGTTCGTAGGCGTCGGCGCCGAGCCAGCCGGTGATCGCGTGGGCGCGCTCGTCGGCGTACGCCTCTGCCTCGTTCATCAGGCCGGCCGCGACCATCTGCGCGGCCCAGGAGTCGTCCTCGGTGAGCCGGGCGGCGGGCGCCGAGCGGTCCGCGGGGACCCAGTAGACGCGGCTGTCACCGACCCAGCCGACCACCAGCAGGCCGGCGGCGACGATGCTGCCGACCAGGGTGCAGGCGGGGGCGTTCTGGTGCGGGGCGTGCTCACGGGCGGTGGCCGGTTCCTCGGCGAGCGCGTTGACCGCCCGGGAGGCGGCGAAGATCGCGTCGTGCATGGCCTGCTGCGGGTGGGTGCCCAGGGGCAGCGCGGCCAGCAGCGACTCGCTCGCGGCGCGCGCGGCGGCCAGCGAGGCGTCGTCGGGGCGGGTCGCGGAGGACACGCCGTCGCAGACGACGGCCACACAGGCGGGCGAGCCGTCGGGCAGCGCGGCGGTGCCCAGGGCGAAGGCGTCCTCGTTGCGGTGGTGGCGCAGACCGCGGTCGCTGACCGCAGCGACCGGGCCCGACTCCTGCTCCACGTGGTCGCGTTCGCGCGGCTGGGCGTGCCCGCAGTTCTCGCAGTAGCCGTCGCCGTCGACCCGGCCCGCGCGGCACGCCACGCACACCTTGGCCGCGTCGGCGGCCACCCGCGGGTCCGGCGCCTGCAACGGGTACTCCTCCGGCTCCGGCGGCCGGTGGAACCGTACGCCCGCCGGAGGAGCGGGGACCGTCACGGAAACGGCGTCGGCGGCCGGCGGCGGCCCGCCCGGCCGCGGACCGGGGTCCGGGTCGTCCGTGCGGAACGGCACCGGGTCCCGCATGGCGAGCGTCGGATGGTCGTCCGGGGGCGGCGGCACGGCGGACAGGTCGTATCCGCACGCGCCGCAGAACCGGTCACCCGATTCGAGCGGCTCCGCGCAGCTCGGACACGTCGACAGGGCGGCCTGCCGGGGCATCTGCGACATCAACTACACCCACGTCCGGGGGCGGTAACGGTTGGCACGTTCCACCAGTTCGATCCTCTCCTCACCGCCGGTCGCCAGCCGGGCGAGCGTGCGGTACGAGCGCTCCAGGCCGAAGCGGAGCCCCCGTTCGTCCAGGTCGCTGCCGAGCAGCGGCTGCCGGCCGGTGCCCTGGCCCCCGGAGAGTATCCAGTCCAGCGCGCTGCCGAGGACTTCGGCGGCCAGCCGCTCGCGCCGGGCCGGGTCGAGGCCGAACGCGTCCAGCGCCTCCACCTGGGCCGCCGCGGCGGTGAGGTCCTCCACAAAGGGTACGTCGCCGGCGGCGGCGGTCCGCTGCCGCAGCCGGGCCCGCACGGCGGCCACCCGGGCGGCCGTGCAGTGGATGGACGACTCCGGTACCGACTCCAGGGTCCGTACGGCGCCTCGCCGGTCCCCGGCGGCGAGTTGGACCCGGGCCAGGCCGAAGGCGGCGCTGACGTAGCTGGGGTCGGTCGACCAGACCAGGCGGTAGTACTCGGCGGCGTTGTCGAGCTGGCCGAGCAGCTCCGCGCACAGCCCGAGGGCCAGCTTGGGAGCCGGTTCGCCGGGGAAGGCGTCGTAGATCGCGTCGAAGGCGAGGGCGGCTCCCTCGTGGTCGGCGGTCACCAGCGCGGCGACGCCCCTATACCACACCACCCGCCAGTCGTCGGGCCGTTCGTCCTCCAGCTCGTCCAGTTCCGTCAGCGCGGCCGGTACGTCACCCTGCTCCAGCCGCGCCCGCACCAGCCGCAGCCGGGTCTCGACGGACGGCGTCGGCGCGGCGGCCAGCGCGGTCACCAGCTCGCCGGGCGCGGAGGCCAGCAGCCCCGCGAGGAAACCGGCGTCGGGGTCCGCCGGGTCGACGTGCGGCACCGGCAGGGCGAGAGCGGCGGCCGGCGCGTCCACCGGCTTGACCAGGCCGGGGCCGACGGCGGCACCACCACCGGGCCGCCCGGCACTCCCGCGCGCCCGGCGGGCACCCAGCCGCGACACGTCGCCGTCCAGCAGCGGCACCAGCTCGGTGTCCGTGACCCGGGTCTCCGGACCGAACAGCGGCGACAGCGCGGGCCGGGCGCGTCCCGTCTGCAGGGACACCACCTCCCGCAGCACCCCCGTCAGCTGCTCGGCCATCTCCTGCGCGGAGGCGAACCGGCGCGCCGGGTCGGGGTCGGTGGCGCGCACCAGCAGCCGGTAGAAGGACTCGTAGGCGCGGAACACCTCGATGGTGTCGGGGTCGGGCAGCGAGTCCGCGTAGGCGGTGGTGTAGCCCTGGAAGTCGAAGGTGAGGACCGCGAGGGTACGGCCGACCGTGTACAGGTCGGAGGCGACCGACGGGCCGACGTCGGCGACTTCGGGGGCCTGGTAGCCCACCGTGCCGTAGATCGCGGACTCGTCGTCGTCCAGCCGCCGCACCGCACCCATGTCGATCAGCTTGAGCTGGTCCTCGGTCTGGATGGCGTTGTCGACCTTGAAGTCGCAGTAGAGGAGGTTGCGGCTGTGCAGGTGCCCCAGGGCCTCCAGCGCCTCGATGCCGTACGCGCACGCCTGCTCCACCGGCAGCGGGTCGCGCCGGCCGTCCGGCGTGCGGCGGGCGTTGGCGATCTCCTTGAGCGACTTGCCGCCGACGTACTCCATGACGATGTACCCGTCCAGCGAGCCGGTGCGCTGGTCGAGGTGCTCGACGAAGTTGTAGATCCGCACGATGTTGGCGTGCTCGATCTCGGCGAGGAAGCGCCGCTCGGATATCGCGGCGGCCATCGCGTCCTGGTCGCCGGTGTCCAGCAGGCCCTTGAGGACGACCCACCGGTCGGACACGGCCCGGTCCACGGCGAGGTAGACCCAGCCCAGGCCGCCGTGCGCCAGGCAGCCCACCACCTCGTACTGGCCGTGCACGATGTCACCGGCCGCGAGCTTGGGCACGAAGGAATAGGGGTGGCCGCACTTGGTGCAGAACCCCTCGGTGCGGCCCGGCCGGTCGCCGCGCGAACGGCCCACCGGCGCACCGCAGTCGGAGCGCGAGCAGAACCGCTTGCGCTCGGGCACCTCCGGGTTCTGCAGCACCATCGCGCGCGGGTCGGGGCGCGGCACCTGCGGCACGGTGACCAGACCGACGCCGAGCCGAGCCCGCCCGGACGACCCGGCGGTGGAGCCGGAGCTGCGCACGGACACCGAGCGGCCCGTGGACCGGCCCGACAGCGACCGCGACAGGCGACCCGACACCGAGCGCCGCGACCGCGAGGACTGCGACGACGTGCGCGAGGAGCGGGCGGACCGCCCGGAGCCCGAACCGCCGCCGCCCGCCGAGTCCTTGCCGCCCGAGGTGATCCCGGTCGGCTTCGATGCGACCATGCCTCCCGCGGCCGCGACGACGGGGGCGAGCCCGCAGGTCCCGCAGTACAGCTCGCCGCCGCCCATGTCCTCGTACGACCCGTCGCAGCCGGGCCGCTGGCACGACTGTCCTGCCTGACTCATGGCCTACCTTCCCCCCGTGCGGTCCTGCTGCCCGCCCTGTTCCGGGACCCGCGGCCCGCCGAGCAGTTCGGCGGCGGCCTGCTGGTAGCGCAGCACGGCCTGTTCGGCCACGCGCAGGTCGCAGGGCGCGCTCCACAGCATCCGGCGGGCCGCGTCGTACCGTTCGACCAGCAGCGCGTCCTCGGCGAGGCCGTGCCGGGCGACCTTCGCCTTGTAGGCGTCGAGCCGGCCGCGCAGCTCCGCGCGGACCGCCAGCGGGGCGGTCACCGCGGTCAACGACTCACGGGCGCGCAGCAGTTCGTCCTCCGCCTTCTCCTCCAGCGACTCCAGCAGCGGTGACAGGCGGTGCCACTGGGCCCGCCGGCGGTACTCGGCGGCCGTCGCCAGCTGCTCCTGCAGCGCGGTCGGCGGGCCGCTGACCACCGGCACCTCCGTCGCGGCGATCTTCGCCAGCACCTCCCCGCGCGCGGTGCGCGCCTCGGCGAGGGTGCGGTCCGCTCGGCTGAGCACGTCCCGCAGCCGCACCAGCCGCTGCTCGGCGTCCTGGCGGACGGTGAGCACGGCGTCGATCTCCCGGCGCACGTCCTCCAGGGCGCGTGCCTCCCGGTCGTACACCGTGGTGTCCGGCCGGCCGCCGCCCGGTGCCGAACTGCCCTGCGTGGGCTGCCAGAACGCCAGCGGGTCGCGGACCACCTGCTCGCGCAGGCCGGTCAGGGTGCGGGTGATGCGCTCCAGGTCGTCGCCGGCCGGGTGCTCGCCGGGCCGCACGCCCACGGAGTGCGCGAGCCGGCGGGTGCGCTGCAGCTCGGCGGCGAGGAGGTCTATCCGCGCGGGCAGCGCCGACCAGACCGCGTCGGCGGCGACGACCATGTCCAGCGACGACGCGTACAGCTCGTTCATCCGGTCGACCAGCGCGGCCAGGGTGAAGCGCCGGCTGAGCAGGCCGGCGCCGTCCGGGACGGAGGTATGGCCGGGGGTGGTCCCGCCCGCCACCGTCACGGCGTCTCCGCGCAGCAGTTCGGTCAGCTCCGCCAGATCCTCACGGCTGGACCAGCGGCGCCGGGAGCGGATGTCCCGGGCGGTGCGCAAGGCGTCCGTGTAGGCGTCGAAGTAGGTCCACAGCAGTGATATCGCCGCCTCCGCGGCCCGCCAGCGCTCCTGGGTGACACCGGTCAGCTCGGCCCCTTCCAGGAGCCTGCGGCCCGCGTGGTCCTGGAGGGCCAGCAGCGAGGTCTCGATGGCCTCGTGCTCCTGGCCGAGCCGCGCCAGCGCACGGTCCACCTCGTCCCGGTCCATCACCGGCCCAGGAGGCCCCGTGACGCTCATCGATCACCTCTCGCTCGCCGTGTGCTGCCGTTCGTCCGCTGCTGCCCCGCCCCGTCGTGCCCGCCCGCCGTGCCGTGTCCGCCGTCAGCTGGTGCGCAGGTACCGGGGGGCCGGCGGTTGCGACCCGCTCGCGTCCTTCCCCAGTGTCGCCGACAACCAGGTGTCGTACGAGGTCTGCCAGCCGTTCGCGCGGTACCGCACGAGGGTCTGGTTGACCCGGCGTACCAGATCGTCGGCGTCCTTCTTCATCGCCACGCCGTAGTACTCGGTCGTGAACGGCGCCCCCTTCAGCTCCACCCTCGGGTCCTGCGCGGCCTGGCTGGCGGCGAGGGCGCCGTCGGTGACCACCGCGTCGGCCTCGCCGAGCTGGAGGCGGACCAGGCAGTCCAACTGGTTGGGCACCGTCAGGGAGATGTCCGTGTCGGACGGCAGCCGCCCCGCCTTCAGATCGCCCTCCAGCTTGGCGTAAGCCGTCGAACCGGCCGCCGTGCAGATCCTCTTGCCGGCCAGCGAGCCGTCGTAGCCGGTGATCGGCGAGGACTTGGCGGCGAGCACTTGCTGCCCCGTCTTGAAGTAGGGCGCGGAGAAGGCGACTTCCTCCAGCCGGCCACACGTGATCGTCATGGTCCGCACCACCATGTCGACCCGACCCTCCTGGATCGCCGGGACCCGCTGGTTGGTCGGTATCGCCTTGAACTGCACCGCGTCCGGGTCGCCGAGGATGTCCTGGGCGATCCGGTGCACCAGGTCGATGTCGAAGCCCTCCAGCCCGGCGTCCGCGTTGTTGGTGTCGCGGTAGCCCCAGCGGTAGCTGTTCTGGTCGACGCCGACGACCAGCTTGCGCCTCTCGCCCGGCCGGCTCTTGATGGCCTCGATGGACGGCCCGTCCACGCCCGACGGGGCGAGGGTCTGCTCCTCGGGGGCCGTGCACGTGGTGTCCTTCGCCGGGGTGCCCGCGGCCAGGCCGGGACCGCCGACGCCGGCCGCTTTGGCCCCGGGTCCGGCCGAGCGCACGGCCGGCAGCAGCACCAGCGCCGCCGCGAGCGCGCACACCGCCGCCATCGCTCCCACTCCGCCCCAGCCCTTGAGGGCCGCCCGCATCCGTCGCGCGCGCTTGGTCACCATGCCCCCTCTCACCGGTACTCCGACAGCCTGCGGCCGATGCCCGACAGGGCGCCCGCCGCGCCCAGGACGGCGAGGACGGCGGCGCCCACCGGCAGCCCGTCGAAGGCGTCCGAGCCGTCGCCGGCCGCCCGCCGGAACTCGTCCTGCTCGTGGTCGAGCGCCTTGGCCAGGTTGGCGTCGACGCTGTCGAAGCACTCGCCGGTGGCGCCCTCGGCGCCGATCACCATCGCCAGCGCCTGCCGGTAGTTGCCGTTGTCGTCCTGCGCGCGGGCGGCGGTGTGCCGCTTCTTCCACTCCGCCATGTTGCCCTCGGCCGAGGCGACCGGTTCCCGGCCCGCGCCGTCGTCGGCGATCCGCGCGGCCCTGGCCAGGTCCCTGCCGAGCAGACCCATCTCCTCGGCGAAGTCGCTGTCGTAGCGGTCGACCGTCTCGCCGCCCCGCTTCACCGTCTCCGCGCCGCGCGCCACCAGCGTCAGGTTCTCGTTGCCGCGCGCCTTCAGGGACGCGATGCGCGCGTCGTGCAGGGCGTTCAGCGATCGCACGCCGTGGTCGTAGGAGTCGTTCAGGCCCGCGCGGGCGAGGGTGTGGCCGACGACCAGCCACAGCAGCACCGCCGTGACCGCCGCCGTCGCGGCCACCAGGCCGTGGTTGAGGACCCGGTTGGTACGGCGGTACGTGCGGTGCTGCGCCCAGGCGAGCGCGGCGAGCGCGAGCGCACCGAGCGCGATCGCCGCCCACGGGTACGGCGTGGCGTCCCCGTAGTCGTCGCGCAGCCGCTGGTTCTCCCGCTTGTACAGGTCCTCGGCCGCCGGGAGCATCTCCTGCTGCATCTTCTGGTTGGCGTAGCGCAGGTACGCGCCGCCGACCGGGAATCCCTGCCGGTTGTAGGTGCGGGCCCGCTCGACCAGGCCCTTGTACTCCGGCAGCAGGGTGTTCAGCTTGGTGACGGCCTCCGTCGAGGCGGAGCCCGGCTCGGCGTTGTTCGCGGCGGTGACGAGCTTGGCGGCGGCCGTGTCGATGTCCCGCTCGTAGCGTTCCCGGGTCGCGGCGGTCTCCTGGCCGCCCGCCAGGAAGCCGCTGGACGCGGCGGTGTTGGCGTCCGCGAGGGAGCGGTAGATGTCGGCGGCGGCGGAGCTCAGCGGCTGGCTGCGGTGCAGTACGGCGTCGGCCGCGGCCGCCCGCTCCGCCGTCTGCCAGGCGGTGACCGCGCCGAACGCGACGACGAGCAGGGCGAGGACCGCGCCGATGGCCCGCAGCCGGCCCGGCTCGGTGGTGGCGGACGCCCGTAGCCGGTCCACACCCTCGGCGAACGCGGTACGGCGGGGCGGGGCGGCCTGCGCGGCCGGTCCCGTCGGACGCGGGGGACGCGGTGCGGCGGGGCGGGGCGGGGGCCCGGGCTGCGGTGGTACCGCCGGCACCGTGGACGCGCCGGAACCCGGTGGCGCCGCGCTGCCGTTCGGCGGGTTCATCACGTACGACCTCCCCCATGGTCATCCCTCGCCGCAAGTATCCCTGCCGGGACCGACATCCGCACCGGCCTTCACTGGATCTTGATCGGATCGCAGCGTGGCCGAGCGTGACCACCGGGGTACACGTCCGGGGGCCCTGTTCGGTTCCGGCCGGCCGGCGTCGCCGGTACCTGGGAGCGTGGCCGGGGCGGAGGGCCGCCGCCCTAAACCCGCAGGTGCAGGGGAACCCGGCGCACGGGAACCTGGCGCACGCGAACCTGGGCGGCGCGCGCCCCGGCGCCCGCCGCGCGTGCGCCGGGGCGGGCGCGGCACCCGGCCGCTCCCGCGGGGAGACGTTCCCGGGACCGCCGCGCCCCCGTGCGGGCGACGGTGCGGGCGGCTCGGTTCAGCCGCCGTAGTGCGCCCTCACGCGCGCGTGCGCCTCCGGCGGAGCGCCCACCCGGTCCAGCCCCAGCAGCGCCGCCCCCAGCACCGGGCTGGCCCGCACCACCCGGGGTACGGCCTTGGGTGCCCGGGCCGCGAGCAGCCGCCGTATCCCGTCGTCGAGCCGGTGGTGACCGGCGGTCAGGACACCGCCGCCCAGCAGCACCGGGACGTCCTCCGCCAGCAGGTCGAGCCGGGTCAGCGCGACGGTCGCCATGGCCACCACCTCGCCGGCCAGCCGGTCGACGATCCCCCCGGCGACGGCGTCGCCCCCCGCGGCCGTCGCGAACAGCACCGGCGTCAACTCGTGGCGGCGGCGCGGCTCGACCCGCTCCAGGTGCAGCGCCTCGATCAGCGCGTCCATCGAGTCGAGGCCGAAGTGGGCGGGCAGGGTGCGGGCCAGCGCGGTCGGTTCGCCCCGCCCGTCCGCGGCGCGCGCAGCGAACCACAGCGCCTCCTCCGCAAGGCCCCAACCGCCGCCCCAGTCCCCGGAGATACGGCCGAGGGCGGGGAAGCGGGCGGTACGGCCGTCGGGGCGCATGCCGACGCAGTTGATGCCCGCGCCGCACACCACGGCCACGCCCCGCGGCTCGGCGGCCCCCGCCCGCAGGATCGCGAAGGTGTCGTTGCGCACGTCCACCGACGCGCCCCACGCGCGGGCGTGCAGCGCGGCCGTCAGCCGCTCCTCCTCCACCGGGAGGTCGGCGTTGGCGAGGCAGGCCGAGACATGGGCGGCCGTGTCCACACCCGCCGCCCGGTACGCGCGCGTGACCGTCCGCGCGAGCCCGTCCACGGCCCGCTCCACGCCCACCGTCGGCGGCCGGAAGCCGCCCCCGCGCGCGACGGCCAGCACCCGCCCGTCGGCCCCCACCACCGCCACGTCGGTCTTGCTGTTGCCCGCGTCGATGGCGAGGACACTCGCGCTCAGGCCCACGCGAGGTGCTCCCGGTTGTGCGCGAGCAGCCGGTCGGTGAGGGCTTCCGCGTGCGCGTACTGCCCGACCAGGGGATGCGCGAGCAGCGCCCGGAACACCCGCTCCCGGCCGCCCCCGACAGCCGCCTCCAGCGCCAGTTCCTCGTACGCCGTCACGCCCGCCATCAGACCCGCGAACAGCGGGTCCGGCGCGGTGACCGGCAGCGGGACGGGGCCAGTGGGGCCGACGGCGGCCTGCACCTCGATCACCGCGTCCGGCGGCAGGAAGGGCAGCGTGCCGTTGTTGTACGTGTTCACCACCTGGTACGGGCTGCCCGTGCCGCCGAGCAGCGCCGCCGCCAGGTCCACGGCGGCCTCCGAGTAGTAGGCGCCGCCCCGGCGGGCGAGCAGCTCGGGCTTCTCGTCGAGCGCCGGGTCCGCGTACAGCCGCAGCAGGTCCCGCTCCATGGCCGCCACCTCGGCCGCCCGCGACGGCTTGGCGCGCAGCTCGCGGACCACCTCGTCGTGCGCGTAGTAGTAGCGCAGGTAGTACGACGGGACCACGCCGAGGCGGTCCAGCAGCGGGCGCGGCAGCCGCAGGTCGTCGGCGATCGCCTCCGCGTGGTCGGCGAGCAGCCGGGGCAGGACGTCCGCGCCCTCCGGGCCGCCGAGCCGCACCCCGGTCTCCCACGTCAGATGGTTCAGGCCCACGTGGTCCAGGTGGACCTCGGCCGGCGGCACGCCGAGGTGGCCGGCGAGCCGGCGCTGGAAGCCGATCGCCACGTTGCACAGCCCGACCGCCTTGTGCCCGGCGCGCAGCAACGCGCGCGTGACGATGCCGACCGGGTTGGTGAAGTCGATGATCCAGGCGTCCGGGTTGGCGCGGCGCACCCGTTCGGCGATGCCGAGGACCACCGGGACCGTGCGCAGCGCCTTGGCCAGCCCGCCGGCACCGGTGGTCTCCTGGCCCACGCAGCCGCACTCCAGCGGCCACGTCTCGTCCTGTTCGCGGGCCGCCTGGCCGCCGACCCGCAGTTGCAGCAGCACCGCGTCGGCGCCCTCCACGGCCGCGTCCAGGTCGGCGGTGGTGACGATGCGGCCCGGGTGGCCCTGCCGGGCGAGGATCCGCCGGGCCAGGCCGCCCACCAGCTCCAGCCGGTCGGCCGCCGGGTCCACGAGCACTAGTTCCTCGACGGGCAGGGTGTCCCTGAGACGGGCGAACCCGTCGACGAGTTCGGGGGTGTAGGTCGAGCCTCCGCCGACCACTGTCAGTTTCATCGCCGGTTCAGCCCTTCACTCCGGTCAGCGTGACACCCTCGACGAACGCCTTCTGCGCGAAGAAGAACACGAGGATGACGGGGGCCATGACCAGCACCGTGGCGGCCATGGTGAGGTTCCAGTCGGTGTGGTGCATGCCCTTGAACGACTCCAGGCCGTAGGACAGGGTCCAGGCGTCCGGGTTCTCCGAGGCGTAGATCTGCGGGCCGAAGTAGTCGTTCCAGGCGTAGAAGAACTGGAACAGGGCGACGGCCGCGATGCCGGGCTTCGCCATGGGCAGGACGACCTTCAGCAGGGTCCGCAGATCACCGCAGCCGTCCACCTTGGCCGCGTCGACGTACTCGTCGGGGATCGTCGTCAGGAACTGCCGCAGCAGGAAGATCGAGAACGCGTCGCCGAACGCCATCGGCACGATCAGCGGCCACAGCGTGCCGGACAGGTCCAGCTGCCGGGCCCAGAACAGGTACATCGGGATGATCACCACCTGCGGCGGCAGCATCATCATCGAGATCACCAGCATCAGCGCCAGGTTCCGGCCCCTGAAGCGGAACTTGGCGAGCGCGTAGGCCACGGGGATCGAGGAGACGACCGTCAGGACCGTTCCCAGCCCCGCGTACAGCAGGGTGTTTCTCCACCAGAGCGCGAAGCCCGGGGTGTCGAAGACCTTCCGGTAGTTGCCCCACTCCCAGGTGTCGGGGATCAGGTCCCGGCTCAGTGCCTGGCTGTCGTTCATCAGGGAGGTCAGCAGGACGAAGACGAAGGGCAGCACGAAGAACAGGGCGGCCGCCACGCCCAGCGAGTGCACCGCTATCCACCGCAGTGCCGTCGTACGGCGGTTCACTGGTCAGTCACCTGCCTGTACGAGTCCGCCCCGGCGGCGCATCAGCAGCGCTGTGAACGCCGTCGACAGGGCGAACAGGACGAGGGCCACCACACACGCCGAGCCGTAGTCGAAGCGCTGGAAGCCGAGGTTGTAGACGAGCTGGGGGAGGGTCAGGGTGGAGTGTTCCGGGTAGCCGGGCTCGAAGAGGGTGCCGGCGCCCTGGATGACGCCCGAGGCGACCTTCCCGGCGACCAGCGGCTGCGTGTAGTACTGCATGGTCTGGATCACGCCGGTGACCACGGCGAACATCACGATCGGCGAGATGGTGGGCAGGGTCACGTACCGGAACCGCTGCCACGCCGACGCCCCGTCCAGCTCCGCCGCCTCGTACTGTTCCCTCGGTACGTCGAGCAGCGCGGCCATGAAGATGACCATGAGGTCGCCGACGCCCCACAGGGCGAGCAGGGTGAGTGCCGGCTTGGACCAGGCGGGGTCGTTGAACCAGCCCGGTGCCGGCACGCCGGTCTTCTCCAGCAGCGAGTTCACCGGCCCGGTGCTGGGGTTGAGCAGGAAGGCGAAGGCCATGGTGGCGGCCACCGGCGGGGCCAGGTAGGGCAGGTAGAACAGGGTGCGGAAGACCCCGGTGGCCGTCTTGATCTTCGTGATGAGCAGCCCCACGCCCAGGCCGAACGCAACCCGGAGGGTGACCGCCACGAGGACCAGCCACAGCGTGTTGCGCAGGGCGGGCCAGAAGTAGGGGTAGTGCGCGAAGACGTACGTCCAGTTGCGGGTGCCGTTCCACGTCGGCGGCCGGAAGCCGTCGTAGTGCATGAACGAGAAGTAGACGGTCGACAGCAGCGGATACGCGAAGAAGACCGAGAACCCGATCAGCCAGGGGGAAAGAAAGGCAACGGTCCGCAGCGCGGCCCGGCGGCGTTTGGCGGCGAGGGTGACGGTGCGCATCGGCTGGCTACTTCGCCTGGGCGATGTCGGTGTCGATCTGCTCGGCCGTCTCGCGCAGTCCGGCCTTGAGGTCCGTGGCCTTGCCGCTCTCGTAGTCGTAGCCGAACTGCTGGAGCGTGGCGAGGTAGACGCCTCCGTTGACGGTCGCGGGGGCCGTGGTCGAGTGCGGGTTCGCCGCGATGTCGAGGAAGGTCTTGAAGCGCGGGTCGTACGTCAGCTTCGGCGACTTCAGGGCGGCCAGCGTCGACGGCACGTTGTGGATGGCGTTGGCGAAGC
This sequence comes from Streptomyces sp. bgisy159, assembly GCF_057707805.1. Lineage (NCBI taxonomy): Bacteria > Bacillati > Actinomycetota > Actinomycetes > Kitasatosporales > Streptomycetaceae > Streptomyces > Streptomyces sp. bgisy159. Next base: position 27,555 of record NZ_JBYIQX010000040.1, read on the forward strand.
CCACCACCGCGTCGGTGTCGGTGGTCATGTACTTCACCAGTTCCCAGGCCGCGTTCTGCTTGCGGCTGGTGGCGGCGATGCCGGCGATGGTGCCGGTGATGTAGCCCTTGCCGTACTCGTCCGCCCGGTCGTCCGGGACGGGCAGCGGGGCGACACCGATCTCGAAGTCCGGCTTGGCCTCCAGAGCCATGCCGAGCCGCCACTCGCCGTCCATCTGCATGGCGACCTGACCGGTGTGGAAGGGGTGCCGGGGGCCCCACTCGTCGCCGAGGCCGGCGCGGAACTTCTCCAGCCGCCGGTAGCCGCCGAGCGAGTCCACCAGCTTCTTCTGCAGGGTGAAGCCGGCGGCGACGGCCGGGTCGGTGCCGACGGTCGACCTGCCGTCCCGGTCGAAGTACGTGGGGGAGAACTGCCCCAGGTAGTGCTCGGTGGTGCTCTCCCAGCCGTGGTAGTTCGGCATGAAGCCGAGCTGCCGGTAGCCGTCGCCCTGGGGGATCGTCAGCTTCCTCGCGACCGTCTCGAACTCGGACCAGGTCTTCGGCGGGGCGGCGATCCCGGCCTTCGCGAACGCCGTCTTGTTGTAGTAGAGCCCGTACGCGTCGCCCAGCAAGGGGACCGTGCACCGGTCGCCGTCGTACTGGGTGTACTCGTTCATCGCCTTCGGGAAGGTCTTCTCCGGGTCGAGACCGGCCTTCTCGAAGAACGGGTTGAGGTCGACCAGCGCGCCCGACGCGCAGAACCGGCCCACGCTGTTCGTGGTGAACGAGGAGATCACGTCGGGCGCCTTGGAACCGCCCGCGCGCAGCGCCTGGTTGATCTTGTCGTCGGTCATGTTGCCGACGACGTTCACATGGATGTCGGGGTGCGCCTTCTCGAAGCCGGCCACCAGCTCCTTGACGGCCTTGACCTCGCCGGGCGCGCTCCACGCGTGCCAGAAGGTGATCGTCGCCTCCCCGGACGCGTCGTCGGCGGCCGTGCCGCCGCTCTGGCCGGTGCAGGCGGTGGCCAGCAGCGAGAGCGCGGTCACCGCAATCAGGGTGAAAGCCGCTTTTCTTGTCTTCTCGGGCATGGCTGCGGGCATGACGGGGCCTCCCAGGGACGGGGCGGTGGATGAGGAGAAAGCGGGGGTGAGGGGAACGCGAGGGGGAGCAGGGGGCGGGTGCGCGCCGTGCGCCGTGCGGTCAGCGGGAGGTGTCGAAGACCTCGTCGCGGGTGGCTGCCAGCGCGCTCTCCAACGCGCCGCGCAGCACGGGGTGTTCGCGTACGTCGCCGACGACCAGCTTCGGCCGGGACGCGGCCAGCTCCGCCAGTTCGGCCTGGACCAGGGCGCGCAGCGGCTCGCCGCCGGCCGTGAGCAGTGCGCCGCTCAGCACGACGAGTTCGGGGTCGAGGACGGAGACGAGCGAGGCCAGACCGGTCGCCAGCCGTGTCGCGTAGGTCCGCAGCAGCAGCTGGTGCTGCGCGGTGTCCTCGGCGGCCGCACGGGCGACCAGCTCGGCGGCGGACTCGGCGTACGGCCCCATGGGGATGTCGGAGAAGCCGAGTGCGGCCGCGAGCTGCGGAATGGCCTGCGAGCCGGCCAGCTCCTGGTAGCCGCCGCTGTTGGCCTTGGTGACATGGCGTACGAGCGGCGCGCCGGGAACCGGAAGGAAACCCACCTCGCCGGCGCCACCGGTCCACCCGCGGTGCAGCCGTCCGCCCAGCACCAGGGCCGCGCCCAGCCCCTCCTGGTTCCACAGCAGCACGAAGTCCTGGTGCCCCCGGGCCGCCCCGAGCCGCTGCTCGGCCACGGCGGCCAGGTTGACGTCGTTCTCGTACTCCACCGGCATCGGCAGCGCGGCGGCGAGCTCGTCGAGCAACGCGGGGGAGTGCCAGCCGGGCAGGTGCGAGGCGTAGCGCAGCCGTCCGGTGGTGGGGTCGAAGGCGCCCGGGGTGGCGACCACGAGCCGGCGCACGTCGTCCCGGGCCAGCCCCGCCGCCTTCACGGCACCGTCCAGTGCGTCGGTGACCTGGCGTACGACCGCCTCGGCGGTCTTGCGGCCCGGCGCGGGCACCTCGTGGGTGCCGACGGTGCGCCCGGTGATGTCGGCGACGGCGGCGAGGGCGCGCTCGGGGGTGACGTCCAGCCCGGCGGCGTACCCGGCGTCCGGGTTGACCTCGTAGAGCTGTGCGTTGGGTCCGGGCCGGCCCTCGCTGGTGCCGGTGGCCAGCACCAGCCCGGCCGCTTCGAGGCGGGCGAGCAGCTGGGAGGCGGTCGGTTTGGACAGGCCGGTGAGCTTGCCGATCCGGGTGCGCGACAGCGGCCCGTGCGCCAGCAGCAGGTCCAGGGCCGCGCGGTCGTTCATGGCGCGCAGCACCCGCGGGGTGCCCGGCGTACCGGCGGTTCCTGCCATGGAGTTCGACACCTGCCTCTCGGCTGCCCAGCTTCCCATACGGCGCCCCTTCCGAGGCGACTGTTAGGAAAGTTTCCTATCGTCGGTGTGCGAGGACGGTAGGGCTTGGCGGAGCAAGGCGTCAAGGGGGTGCTTCCGGCGGCGACACACCACCGCCCCGGCACGAAGGCGCCGGGGCGGTGGTCGGACGGGCGGTCCGGTGCTACCTCGTGGCACCGGGCGGGGTCAGCGGCGCCGTAGCCCGGGACTGCGGGGAGAGGGCGTTGGCGAAGGCCGACGGGGCCGCGATCGACGCCGAGGGGTCCGGCGCGGTCTCCTCCGCCCCGGCCTCCTCCGCCGGGGCGACGACGCTGATGCCGGCCGCGTCCAGGGCCTGCTTCAGGCGCCAGCGCAGCTCGCGCTCCACCGGCGCGGCCTTGCCCGGCATGGTCTTGGCGGCGACGTGCATCACCATCGCGTCCGGCTTCACGCTGTCCAGGCCGAGCACCTCGACCGGGCCCCACAGCCGCTCGTTCCACGGCTCGTCCCGCGACATCGCCTCGCCGGCCGTGGTGAGGACCTCCTTGACCAGCGTCAGGTCCTCGTCGGGGCGCAGGGTGACCTCGACGTGCGCCGTGGACCAGCCCTGGGACATGTTGCCGATGCGCTTGACCTCGCCGTTGCGGACGTACCAGATCGCCCCGTTGTCGCCGCGCAGCTTGGTGACCCGCAGCCCGACCTCGACGACCTCGCCGGAGGCGACCCCCGCGTCGATCGTGTCGCCGACGCCGTACTGGTCCTCCAGGATCATGAACACGCCGGAGAGGAAGTCGGTGACCAGGTTGCGCGCGCCGAAGCCGATCGCCACGCCCGCGACACCGGCGGACGCCAGCAGCGGAGCCAGGTTGATCTCGAAGGTGGACAGCACCATCAGGGCCGCCGTGCCCAGGATCAGGAAGCCCGCCACCGAGCGCAGCACCGACCCGATCGCCTGTGAGCGCTGACGGCGGCGCTCCACGTTCACCAGCAGACCGCCCAGCGTGGTCCCGTCCACCCCCGGCGCCGTGCGGTTCATGCGGTCTATCAGCTTGGTGATCGCCCGCAGCACCACCACCCGGAGCACCGCCGCTATCACCAGGATCAGCAGCACCCGCAGCCCGATCGCGAGCCACGTCGCCCAGTTCTCCTCGACCCACCCGGCGGCGCTCGTCGCGCTCTGCTGGGCGTCCTGCAGCGAGGGCACCGTCACGGCCGGCGTCTCGGTCGACGACGGGGACGGCGAGGGATCGGCGGCCGACGGAGCGGCGAACAGGGACACGGCGGGGTACCTCCAGGTGCGTCGGCCCACCCCCGGCGCTCACCAAGGTCACGAAAAGGTCACCGTACGGGCGGGAAGAACACACTAACGGGGTCCGGGGCGTGCCCCCGCCGGACGCCCGGCGCGCGGAACGTGCCCACCTGCGCTTAGCGGCCCCTCGATCCGGGGGACACATCCAGATGTGGTCGAAAACACTCCCAGCCCGTTACCGGGACATGGTGGCGCGTTCACCAGGCATGAGGGGAGACTGACTGCAGATCGTCCCGGCGCGAGCCACGCGCCGCCGACGCCCAAGGAGGCATCCGTGCCGCATGTCCTGGTCCTCAACGCGTCGTACGAGCCGCTCGGCGTCGTACCGCTCCGCCGCGCGCTCATCCTCGTCCTGGAGAACAAGGCCGTGTGCCTTGAGGAGTCGGGCGCCTTCCTGCACAGCGCAACCGTCACTGTCCCCGCGCCAAGTGTGGTCCGGCTCAAGCGATTCGTCCGGGTTCCCTATCGGGGGCCCGTTCCTCTTACCCGCCGTGCGCTCTTCGCGCGCGACGGCGGCCGGTGCATGTACTGCGGTGGCGTCGCAACCAGCGTCGACCACGTCATTCCGCGCAGCCGCGGGGGCAAGCACGTCTGGGACAACGTGGTGGCCTCGTGCCGCCGCTGCAACCACGTGAAGGCCGACCGTCACCTCGGTGAGATCGGCTGGCGGCTGCGCCACAAACCCGCTCCTCCGACCGGCCTGGCCTGGCGCATCATCGGCACCGGCCACCGTGACCCGCGCTGGCTGCCCTACTTGCAGCCGTACGGCGCGGACGACGCCCTGGCCCGGATCGACGGCATCTCCGCCTGAGGTCCGGGCCTTCGCGCACCCGCCCCACCACCGGGAGGCCGCCGCCGGTCCGGCCGGGGCGGGGCGTCGTCCGTCCCGCGCCGGGCGCCGCCCTTGCCGGTGCCGCCCGTGCTCGACAGTGCCCGTACTCGACGGCCGCCCGCCCGTGCTCGACAGTCGCCGCCGGCGCGCGTCGGACGCCTCGCGCCCCAGCATGGCTGTCGCGCTCCCGCCGTGCTCCCGGTGCCCCGGCATGGCTCTCGCCTCCCTGCCGTACCCTCACCGCCCCGCCATGGTCCTCGCACCCTCGCCGCCCCCCTCGGTAAGCCTCTCGCGCCCCCGCCGTGCCCTCCGCGCTGTGCACGCCCCGGGGCGCGCGGCATGGCGCAGGTCTCCCGCGCCCGGCGTGCGGGCGTGCACGCGGGCGTGTCCCGGGCACGCACGGCGCTCTTGCGGGACGCGCACGCGGCGCACTTCCGCGCCCCCACCTCGCCCCACGCCCCTCCGGCACGGTTGCCGAGCCCCCGCCAAGATGGGACAGAATGTGATGAACAGCGCGTTGTTCCATCAGGTACGTCTGTGGCCGCGCCCACTGGGTAGGGCTGCGGTAATCCCGCAACGGCCCGACTAGGAGGTCACCGTGGTCGCACCCGCCCACCCCCGGCTCCCCATCCACTCCAAACGCCCGGCGGAACTGCCCGTCCAGCGCACCGGCATCGCCGAGCGCACGGCATCCGCCGATCACCGGGCGTCCGCCGCATACCGCGCGTCTGCCGAGTACGCCGACGCAGCCGAATCCCGTGCCTGCGCGTTCAGCGCCGAGAGCGCCTGCACCGAGGCGCCGCTGACCAGCGAACCGCCCCTGCCCGATGTCGAGCCGCTGACCAGCGAGCCGCCGCTCGCCGCCGTCGAGCCGCTGACCAGCGAGCCGCCGCTCGCCGCCGTAGACCCCGACTTCATGAGGTCCTAGATGACCGCGCCAGGGCCGGAGCCGGCCCCGACCGAGCCACCGGACCCGCCGGACGCGAGCGGGGCGCTCTCCGAGGAACTGGCCCGGCTCGCCGACCTGCACGGCGTCGCCACGTCCTACCGCCCCGCCCCGGACCGCACGGTCCCCGCCTCCGTCCTCGCCGTCATCCGCGCCCTGGCCGCCCTGGGCGTCGACGCGAGCGACCCGGAGGCCGTGCGCGAGGCGCTCGCCGTCCGCGAGCGGGACCTGGCACGACGACTGCTTCCGCCCACGGTCGTCGTCTGGAACGGCTCCACCCGGCCGCCCCGGGCCCTGGCCGCCCTCCCCGAGGGCACCCAGCTGCACATCACCACCGAGGACGGCCGGGCCCACGCGCCGATGCCCGCCCCGGGCCCGCCCGCCCACCTCCCGCCCGGCGTCCACGCCCTGACCGCCACCGCCCCGGACGGCCGCACCGCCCGCGCCCACCTGATCGTGGCCCCGGCCCGGCTCCCGGCGCCGCCCGGACGCTCGTACGGACTGCTCGTCCAGCTCTACTCCCTGCTGTCCACCCGCTCCTGGGGCATGGGCGACCTCGGTGACCTGGCCGAACTCACCGGCTGGGCCGGGCGGGCCCTCGGCGCCGGGTTCGTGCAGGTCAACCCGTTGCACGCGGCCGTACCCGGCACCCCCACCGACCCCTCCCCCTACCGGCCGTCCTCCCGCCGCTTCCCCGACCCGGTGCACCTGCGCATCGAGGACATCCCCGAGTACGCCTTCGTCGCCGACCCCGACCGCACCCGCGACCTGCGCGACCGCGCGTCCCGGCTGCGCGCCGCCGTACTGGACGAGGGCGCCCTGATCGACCGCGACGCGACCTGGGCCCTCAAGCGCGCCGCGCTCGACCTGCTGGCCGAGGTGCCCCTGGGGCCCGGACGGCACGCCGCCTACTGCGACTTCCTCGCCGAACAGGGTGAGGCCCTGGAGGACCACGCCACCTGGTGCGCCCTCGCCGAGGTCCACGGCTCCGACTGGAGCCGCTGGCCGGCGGGCCTGCGCGACCCCCGCTCGGCCGAGACCGCCCGCGCCCGCACCGACCTGGCCGACCGCGTCGACTTCCACTGCCGGCTCGCCTGGCTCACCGACACCCAGCTCGTCGCCGCCCAGCGCACCGCGCGCGAGGCCGGCATGCCGGTCGGTGTCGTCCACGACCTGGCGGTCGGCGTGCACCCCACCGGTGCGGACGCCTGGGCCCAGCAGGACTACCTCGCGTCCGGCATGTCGATCGGCGCGCCCCCGGACGCCTTCAACGCCCGCGGCCAGGACTGGGGCCTGCCGCCCTGGCGCCCGGACCGCCTCGCCGCGTCCGGCTACGCGCCCTACCGACGGCTGCTGCGCGCCCTCTTCCGGTACGCCGGTGCCCTGCGCATCGACCACGTCATGGGCCTGTTCCGCCTCTGGTGGGTCCCGCAGGGCGAACCGCCCACCCAGGGCACGTACATCCACTACGACGCCGACGCCATGCTCGCCGTCCTCGTCCTGGAGGCGTCCCGGGCCGGCGCCGTGGTGATCGGCGAGGACCTCGGCACCGTGGAGCCCGGCGTGCGCGAGGCGCTGCGCGAGCGCGGGGTGCTCGGCACCTCCGTCCTGTGGTTCGAGCGCGACTGGGAGGGCGACGCCCGCCCGCTGCCCCCCGACCGCTGGCGCGCCGACTGCCTGGCCACCGCCACCACCCACGACCTGCCGCCCACCGCCGCCCGCCTCACCGGCGACCACGTCGCCCTGCGCGACCGCCTCGGGCTGCTCACCCGCCCGCTGGAGGAGGAGCGCGCCGCCGACGCCGCCGACACGGGGGAGTGGCTGGGCGAACTCACCCAGCTGGGGCTGCTGGCCGGCACCGGCGGCGGCGCCGACCGCGGCTCCGAGGAGGCCCAGATCCAGGCCGTCCACCGGTTCCTGCGGCACACCCCCGCCCGCATGATCGGCGTCTGGCTGCCCGACGGCGTCGGTGACCGCCGGCCGCAGAACCTCCCCGGCACCTGGGACCAGTATCCGAACTGGCGTCTGCCGATCGCGGACGCGGAAGGCCGGCCGGTCACGCTGGAGGAGCTGACCGGGTCGGCGAGACTCCGCGCGCTGGTCGACGTCCTGCGGGATCCCGGGTCCGCGGCTGAGGCCGAGGCGGACGGCGCCGGTACCGGCCACGTGTGACCGGCCTCGGCCACTCATAAGGCACCCCGGGCGAGCCCGCCCGCCCGCCGTTCGCTACCTTGGCACCGTGGACAAGAAGAACGCCCTGCGCGCCGGCGCCCTGGCCGCCGGTACGACGCTGATGATGCTGCTCATGTCGTCCCCCGCGCTCGCGCTCACCCGCGACGACGGCGACGACCCCGGCCCGGGCCTGAGCGTCATCGAGACGCTGGGCCTGTTCGTCCTGGCCCCGCTCGCGCTGTTCGCGATCATCGCGGGCCTCGTCATGGTCCTGGACCGCTCGCAGAAGAAGAGCGACACCACCAGCACCAACATCACCACCAAGGCCGAAGCGAAGGCCTGACCCGCCGCGTCTCAGGACGCGCTCCGCTCCACTCCGAGGGCGCCCTCCCCACCGCCGTACGGCCCCGTGCCGAACGACGACAGGGAGGGCGCCCTCGGCGTTGGTGCGGCGTTGGTGCGGCGCTGCTTCGGCGTTTGCGGGCTCGCTGCGGCTGCGCGGTCGCAGGGCCACGCGGCCGGGCGGTCGGACGGTCACGCGATCGGTCGGTCATGCGGGTGGGTGGTCATGCGGGTGGGTGGTCCTGCGGATGGGTGCCTGTGACCGTGCGGGCGGGGCGGGGCGGGGCGGTCCCGGGCTCACGGGTGCGGCGCCGTGAGGTAGCGCTGGACGGTGGGGGCCAGCCAGGCCAGCACCTCCTGCCGGGACAGCGCCGCGGCAGGCGGGAAACGCAGTACGTATCGGGTGAGCGCCAGCCCCAGGAGCTGCGTCGAGCAGAGCGCGGCACGGATCGGGATCTGTTCCGGGTCCGGGCACACCGTGCGGGCCACGGGCAGCAGCTGCTCACGGAAGATGATCTGCATCCGCTCGGCGCCGGCCTGGTTGGTGATGCCCACTCTCAGCAGGGCGGTGAGCACCTCGTTCGCCTCCCACAGGTCGAGGAAGTGGCCCACCAGTGCCTGCCCGACCTCCTCGCGGGGGAACGCGGTCAGGTCCGGCAGCTTGAGATCGACGGCGATCGCCGCCGCGAAGAGGCCCTCCTTGCTGCCGTAGTAGCGCATCACCATCGAGGGGTCGATGTTCGCGTCCCGGGCGATGGCCCGGATGGTGGCCCGGTCGTAGCCGTCGGCGGCGAAGCGTTCCCGGGCCGCGTCGAGGATCGCGGTGCGGGTGGCGTCGGAGCGGCGTTTGGTGTCCGTCATGCCAACGAGCGTAGGCCAACTCGTGTTGGCCAACCAGTGTGGGCCCTCTGGTGTGGGTGGGGTCGTTCGGCGCGAGCCTTGGCCCCCCGCTCGGCGCGAGCCTTGGCCTCCGGCTCGGCGTGAGCCTCAGCCTCCCGCCCGTGATGCCAACAGTTGTTTGCCAACACCCGTTGACCGCCATCGACGGTGGACCTAAGCTTGCCTACAAGCGTTGACCAACAGCCGTTGACCAACAACCGTTGGCATCAGGAGGCCAAGAATGACCGCGCCCCGCCCCGGCACCCACACCGAAACCCTCACCGAAGCCGCCGCCGGAACACCGCACCCCGTGATCGTCGTGGGCTCGGGCCCCACCGGCCTCCTCCTCGCCGGCGACCTCGCTGCCGCCGGCGTCCCGGTCACCGTCCTCGAGAAGCGCCCCCACGGCATCAGCAACCTCTCCCGCGCCTTCGGCGTGCACGCCCGCACCCTGGAGCAGCTCGACGCCCGCGGTCTCGCCGACCAGCTGATCGCCACCGGCGACACCATCACCGAGCTGAGCCTCTTCCGTCGGCTCTCCCTGGATCTCGGCACGCTCCGCTCCCGCTTCCCGTTCCTGCTCATCACCCCGCAGTACGAGGTCGAGCGGCTGCTGGAGCGGAGGGTGCTGGAGCTGGGCGTCGAGTTCTCCCACCAGAGCGAGGTGGTCGCGCTGCGGCAGGACGGCGACGGGGTCGACCTCGACGTGCGCGGCCCGGACGGGGAGGTCGTCACCCGCCGCGCCGCCTACGTGGTCGGCACGGACGGTCACCGCAGTGCCGTACGGCAGGCGATCGGCGTGTCGTTCCCCGGCGTGGCCGTCATCAAGTCGCTGTTCCTGGCCGACGTCCGGCTCGCGGAGCGGCCCGACGGCGTCCTCACCGTCAACGGCGCCGGCGACGCCTTCGCGATGATCGCCTCCTTCGGTGACGGCTGGTACCGGGTGATGGGCTGGAACCGCCGTCACGAGGTCCCGGACGACGCCCCGCTCGACCTCGACGAGGTCAAGGAGGTCACGCGCCGGGCGCTGGGCACCGACTACGGCATGCACGACGCGCGCTGGCTGTCGCGATTCCACAGCGACGAGCGGCAGGCGCCGCGGTACCGGGTCGGGCGGGTCTTCCTCGCCGGGGACGCCGCGCACGTGCACTCCCCGGCGGGCGGTCAGGGCATGAACACCGGCCTGCAGGACGCCGCCAACCTCGGCTGGAAGCTCGCGGCCGTGGTCAAGGGGCACGCCCCCGAGGCGCTCCTGGACACCTACCAGACCGAGCGGCACCCGGTCGGCAAGGCGGTGCTGCGCAGCAGCGGCGGCCTGGTGCGGCTGGCCCGGGCGCGGAACCCGGTGCTGCGAGCCGTGCGCGGCCTGGTCTCGGCGTTCGTCAACGTGGCCCGGCCCGCCCAGCGCAAGGCGCTCGGGCAGATCTCCGGCATCGGGTACCGGTACCCCGCCCCGCGCGGTGCCCACCGCCTCACCGGCACCCGCGTCCCGGACGTGGCCCTGGCCGACGGCGGCCGCCTCTACGAGGCGCTGCGCGGCGGCCGGTTCGTCCTGCTCGCCCCGGCCGACGGCCCCGGGGCCGACCCGAAGGGCGTCCGCGCCGACGGGGTGACGGTGGCGCGCTGGGCGAGTGCCCGCCGTACGACGGTCCTGGTCCGCCCCGACGGATACGCCGCCTGGGCGTCCGACGCCCCCGACGCCGCCGCGCTGGAGGCCGCGCTCGCCGCGCACGTCGGTTGAGCCCGGCGGCGGCCGGTACCGGCGCGGCTAACGTTCCGTCGCGGACAGCAACTCTCTCAACAGGTCGGCCAGTTGGCCGGCCTGTTCGGCGTCGAGGGCGGAGGACAGGGCCTCCGTCTGGACGGCGAGGCCGGCGCCGACCGCGCGTTCGACGAGGTCGAGGCCCCGCTCGGTGAGCGTCACGCGCAGTCCCCGCCGGTCGTGCGGGTCGGGGGAGCGGCTGAGCAGGCCGGCCCGTTCGAGCTTGTCGAGGCGGCCGGTCATGCCGCCGGTGGTGAGCATGAGCGTCGCGGACAGCTCGCGCGGCGAGAGGGCGTACGGCTCGCCCGAGCGGCGCAGGGTGGCGAGGACGTCGAACTCGCCGCGGGCGAGGCCGAGTGGCGCGTAAGCCTTCTCTATCCGGTCGCCCATCGCCCGCGCGAGGCGGAACACCCGGCCGAACACCTCCATGGCGGCCGTGTCCAGATCGGGCCGGACCGCCGCCCACTGCTCGATGATCGCGTCGACGGCGTCCCCGGTGGCCTGGGGTTCTGAGCTCATGCGCCCAGTATCGGCCGGATTCCCGTTCGCCCGCAAGAAAGCAACTTGCCAGCAAGTTGCTTAGCGCTAAGCTACTCTCCTGTAAGCCACCTACGAGCTATCCCACTGCTGGAGAGGGTCCGGCCATGAAGCGATCCGCCACCGTCCTGCTCACCGCCCTCGCCCCCGTCTCCTGGGGCACGACCTACGCGGTCACCACGGAGTTCCTGCCGGCCGACCGCCCCCTGTTCACCGGCCTGCTGCGGGCCCTGCCCGCCGGCCTGCTGCTGCTGGCCCTGGCCCGGGTGCTGCCACGCGGCATCTGGTGGGCCAAGGCGGCGGTGCTCGGTGCGCTGAACATCGGCGCGTTCTTCCCGCTGCTGTTCCTGGCGGCGTACCGGCTGCCCGGCGGCATGGCGGCGGTCGTCGGCTCGGTCGGCCCCCTGTTCGTGGTCGGCCTCTCGGCGCTGCTGCTGGCCCAGCGCCCCACCCTTCGCGCGCTGCTCACCGGCGTCGTGGCCGCCCTCGGCGTCAGCCTGGTCGTCCTGAGAGCGGCCGGCGCGCTGGACGCCCTCGGCGTGCTCGCGGCCCTCGCCGCCACCGCCGCCATGTCCGCCGGTACGGTCCTCACCAAGCGGTGGGGCCGCCCCGCGGGTGTCGGTCCGCTGGCCCTGACCGCCTGGCAGCTGACCGCGGGCGGCCTGCTCATCGCCCCGGTCGCCCTGCTCGTCGAGGGCGCCCCGCCCGCCCTGGACGCCCCCGCGGTCGGCGGCTACATGTATCTCGCCCTCGCCAACACGGCCCTCGCCTACTGGCTGTGGTTCCGCGGCATCGGCCGCCTCACCGCCACCCAGGTCACCTTCCTCGGCCCGCTCTCCCCGCTGACCGCCGCCGTCCTCGGCTGGGCTGCCCTCGGCCAGTCCCTCACCCCGCTCCAGCTGACCGGCCTGCTCCTCGCCTTCGGCGCCACGGTGGCGGGCCAGCTCCCGGCGGGCACCGGCACGGTCCGGCCGACGGCCCCCGCCCGTCCCGGCGGCACCACCGTCCCGACGGCCGAGCCCGCACCCGCCGTCTCGGGCCGCTGACCCACCGCCACCTCCTCAGGTCCCCTCCGCCCCGCTCGCCGCCCCCGCCCGGTCTGCAGGACACGTCCGGCACGCACTGGTTGGGCGCGGTGTCGGGGCCGTGCGGTGGTCCCGTAGTGGCCGGCCTCATGGACCAGTCCACCGAGTGGGTCGAAGTCATCGAGACGGGTCGCACCGCAAATGCCCCGCCTGCCCAGGCACCCGGCGCCGCCCTACGCGGCCGGCCCAGGTCAGGGCCGCTCCGCCGGCCCCGCCCTTCCCGCCCGGTCGACCCGGTACACGTCCGGCACGCACAGGTTGACTGCCGTGGCGGCCACGATGAGGGTGGCGCAGGCCAGGAGGACCGTACGGCTGTCCCAGACGTCGGCGGCGAGACCGGCGACGAGGTAGCCGAGGGGGACGGCGAGTCGCTCCCCGACCTGGTTGAACGCGCTCATGCGGCCCAATTCGGCCGGTGGGACGTGGCGTTGGAAGGCGGTGGTCCAGGCGACGATCGCCAGGTCCAGTCCGACCCCGGCGAGCGCGGCGGCGAGGAGCACGTACGGCAACGCCAGTCCCACGCCCAGGGCGAGCAGGGGCAGGGCGAGCCCGGAACCGGTCGTGACCGACACCAGCAGCAGGCGGTGGGTGCGCAGGCGCAGGGCGAGGAGGGTGCCGGCCAGCAGACCGCCCGCGAACGTGGCCTGCACCAACCCCCAGTCGGGGGCGCCCCCGTACCGCCGAGCGGCCACCACCGGGCCGAGGAGCTGGAATCCGGCCAGCCAGGCGGCGACGAGAACCGTTCCCGCCGCCGTGTACGTCCACAGCCAGGCGCGCGACCAGAAGCCGGTCCAGCCCGCCCGCAGGTCGTCGAGCGCGCTGGTCACGGTGAGCGGGGCGTCCAGGCGCAGCCCGAGCAGGAGCGTCGCGGCGACGGCGAAGGTGGCCGCGTCCCAGGCCAGCGCCCAGGCCGGACCGCTCGCGGCGACGACCAGCCCGCCGATGACCGGACCGAGCAACTTGACCGCGTTGCCCGGCAGCCGCAGCAGCGCGTTGGCCCGCTGCAACTGCTCGGCGGTGACCAGCAGGCGCACGGCGCCCTGCGCGGCGGGCGCCGTCACGGCGGTGGCCGCACCGGAGACGAGGCCGCAGGCGGCGATGGCGGCGGTCGTCGCGTGACCCCCGGCGACGATCAGAGCGAGCGCGCCTTGCGCGGCGGCCGCGAGCAGATTGCCGGCGAACAGGATCCGGCTGCGCGACAGCCGGTCCGCGAGCACCCCGCCCGCCAGGAGGAAGGCGATGGCCGGCACGGTGTTGCCTGCCAGCACCAGCGACAGCGAACCGGCGCCCCCGCCGCCCCCGATGACCGAGTAGGCAAGGGCCAGCGGCGCCATCGCGGAGCCGGTCGACGAGATCAGGTGGGCCATCAGGAAGCGCCGGAAGCCGGCGCTGCCCAGTGGCCCTCGGCGGGTCGTCCCCGGCGTCGTGGCGGTCTGCATGGTCTCCCTCGGCTCGGCGGACGATCACCGTAGTCCGAGGACGGGCACGCCGGTTCGGCGCCCCGAAAGGGCTGCTGATGAACCGAGTTGACCCGTTCGCCATGCGTGGTCGTCCTCGCGCCCGCCCTTGCTCTCGCCGCGCCCGGCCTCCGCGTCGCTGGCCTCTGCACGCCCGGCCTCCGCGTCGCTGGCCTCTGCGCCCCCGGCCTCCGCGTCGCTGGCCTCTGCGCGCCGCCCGCCCGCCACGTCGCTGGCCGTCGTGCCCCCGCCACCGCGTCGATCGCCGCCGTCACCGTCCGCCGCAGCGTCTCCGGGGCGGTCCCCGCGCGGGAGCGCAGGTTGAGGCCGTAAGCACGGCCTGGCCTTCGACGTCCTCAGCGACCTGGGGTGCGACACCGCCAAGCAGTACGGCCTCGCCTTCGACCTGCCCGACGACCTGGCCGCCATCTACGCACGCATCGGCTCCGACCTCCACCGTGCCAACGGCGGCCACGCCCGCACCCTCCCGCTCCCCGCCACGTACGTCATCGACACCGCGGGCACGGTCCGTTGGGCCTTCGTCGACACCGACTACACCGCCCGCGCCGAACCGGCCGACATCCTCGCGGCACTGGACGGCCTCACCCCCCTCGGCTGACCGGCACCGCCTCAGCCGCGCTCCACCGCGTACAGGAAGCACCCGTACTCCACGGCCCGTACGTGCACCACCGCCACCGCCGGGTCGGCGAACGCCTCACGCAGCGCGTCGCCGAAGCCGCCGTCGACCAGCCGCCCGCCGAGGATGCGCCCCTCGGCGGAGTAGCGGCGCAGCACCCGGCGGTCGTTGGTGAAGGGCAGGCCGGAACCGGCCGCCGGTCCCGCGCAGGGCACCGCGTGCACGAAGACGGGGCCCTGCTCGTCGTAGGGCCCGGGTTCGGCCCCGGTCCCGGCCGCCCAGCGGCGCAGCGGGGCGTACGACACCAGCGCGATCCGTTCGCCGGGTGTGCTGTGCCGCAGACAGCAGCGCAGCGGGGAGCCGCCCTCCGAGTCGGTGAAGGGGGCTGCGGGGCGGCCGGCGTCGTCGCGGTCCAGCAGGTCCTTCAGGACGTGCGGCGGGATGGCGCGGGGGTGCGGGGTGTCGTACGTCGTCGTCATACGCCCAGGCTGACGCCTGCCCGCCCGTCGCACCGGCGGCTTTCGGACCCGGTGCTGCACCGGGTCCGGGCCCGGCCGCGGGGAGCCTCCCGCCCGGGCCGGCCAGTGGCCCCCGCCGGCCCGGACGGATCCGGACAGGTCAAGGGGTTTCCCTCGTCGCACCGCACCCCGCCCCGTGGAAGGATGGCCGAACCCACACATAACGAGGAGATGACCGCGTGCCTGGCACAAACCTGACTCGCGAAGAGGCACAGCAGCGGGCGAAGCTGCTGACCGTTGACTCGTACGAGATCGATCTCGACCTCTCCGGCGCGCAAGAGGGCGGCACCTACCGGTCCGTGACCATCGTGCGCTTCGACGTCACCGAGAACGGTGCCGAGTCCTTCATCGACCTGGTGGCGCCGGCCGTGCACGAGGTGACCCTCAACGGCGACGCCCTCGACCCCGACGAGGTCTTCAAGGACTCGCGGATCGCGCTCCCGGGGCTGCTGGAGGGCCGCAACGTCCTCCGGGTCGTCGCGGACTGCGCGTACACCAACACCGGTGAGGGCCTGCACCGGTTCGTCGACCCGGTCGACGAGCAGGCCTACCTCTACACGCAGTTCGAGGTACCGGACGCCCGCCGCGTCTTCGCCTCCTTCGAGCAGCCCGACCTGAAGGCCACCTTCCAGTTCACCGTGAAGGCGCCGGCCGGCTGGACGGTCATCTCCAACTCGCCCACGCCCGAGCCCAAGGACGACGTCTGGGCCTTCGAGCCGACGCCGCGGATCTCGTCGTACATCACCGCGCTGATCGTCGGCCCGTACCACTCCGTGCACAGCGTGTACGAGAAGAACGGCCAGAGCGTCCCGCTCGGCATCTACTGCCGCCCCTCGCTCGCCGAGTTCCTGGACTCGGACGCCATCTTCGAGGTCACCCGGCAGGGCTTCGACTGGTTCCAGGAGAAGTTCGACTACGCGTACCCGTTCAAGAAGTACGACCAGCTGTTCGTGCCCGAGTTCAACGCGGGCGCCATGGAGAACGCCGGCGCGGTGACCATCCGCGACCAGTACGTGTTCCGTTCGAAGGTCACGGACGCGGCGTACGAGATCCGCGCCGAGACCATCCTGCACGAGCTGGCCCACATGTGGTTCGGCGACCTGGTCACCATGGAGTGGTGGAACGACCTCTGGCTGAACGAGTCGTTCGCCACCTACACCTCCATCGCCTGCCAGGCATACGCCCCCGGGTCGCGCTGGCCGCACTCGTGGACCACCTTCGCCAACTCCATGAAGACGTGGGCGTACCGGCAGGACCAGCTGCCGTCCACCCACCCGATCATGGCGGAGATCCGCGACCTCGACGACGTGCTCGTCAACTTCGACGGCATCACCTACGCCAAGGGCGCCTCCGTCCTGAAGCAGCTCGTCGCGTACGTCGGCATGGACGAGTTCTTCCAGGGCGTACAGGCGTACTTCAAGCGCCACGCCTACGGCAACACGCGCCTGTCCGACCTGCTCGGCGCCCTGGAGGAGACCTCCGGCCGCGACCTGGGCACCTGGTCGACGAAGTGGCTGGAGACCGCGGGCATCAACGTCCTGCGCCCTGAGATCGAGACGGACGCGGACGGGGTCATCACCTCCTTCGCCGTCCGCCAGGAGGCCCCCGCGCTGCCCGCCGGCGCCAAGGGCGAGCCCACCCTGCGCCCGCACCGCATCGCCGTCGGCCTGTACGACCTGGACGAGGCCTCCGGCAAGCTGCTGCGCGCCGAGCGCGTCGAGCTGGACGTGGACGGCGAACTGACGGCCGTGCCGCAGCTCGTGGGCAAGCGCCGCCCGGCGGTCGTGCTGCTGAACGACGACGACCTCTCCTACGCCAAGGTCCGCCTCGACGAGGCGTCCCTCGCCTTCGTGACCGAGCACCTGGGCGACTTCGAGGCGTCCCTGCCGCGCGCCCTGTGCTGGGCGTCGGCGTGGGACATGACGCGCGACGCCGAACTGGCCACCCGCGACTACCTGTCCCTCGTCCTGTCCGGCATCGGCAAGGAGTCGGACATCGGTGTCGTGCAGTCGCTGCACCGGCAGGTGAAGCTGGCGATCGACCTGTACGCCGACCCGACCGCCCGCGACGCCCTGCTGACCCGCTGGACCGACGCCACCCTGGCCCACCTGCGCGCGGCCGAGCCCGGCGGAGACCACCAGCTGGCCTGGGCCCGCGCCTTCGCGGCGACCGCCCGCACGCCCGAGCAGCTGGACCTGCTGGAAGGGCTGCTGGACGGCACGCAGACGATCGACGGGCTGGCCGTGGACACCGAGCTGCGCTGGGCGCTCGTGCAGCGGCTGGCCGCCGTCGGCCGCTTCGACGAGGCGGAGATCGCCGGCGAGTACGAGCGCGACCGGACCGCCGCCGGCGAGCGCCACGCCGCCACGGCCCGCGCCGCCCGCCCGACCGCCGCGGCCAAGTCCGAGGCGTGGGCGTCGGTCGTGGAGTCCGGCAACCTCCCGAACGCCGTCCAGGAGGCCGTCATCGCCGGCTTCGTCCAGACCGACCAGCGCGAACTGCTCGCCCCCTACGCGGACAAGTACTTCGAGGTGGTCAAGGACATCTGGGACTCCCGCTCCCACGAGATCGCCCAGCAGATCGCGGTCGGCCTCTACCCGTCGATCCAGGTCTCCGCCGACACCCTGACCAAGACGGACACCTGGCTGGCGGCCACCGGCCCGAACGCGGCCCTGCGCCGCCTGGTCTCCGAGTCCCGCGCGGGCGTGGAACGCGCCCTCAAGGCCCAGCAGGCGGACGCGGCGGCCCAGTGACCGGCCGTCCCCTTCGCGTCTGAGGGGGCGCCCGGTGTGCAGCACACCGGGCGCCCCCGTTCCTTCGGCGCGGGGCGGCGAGCACCCGGCCCCGCAGCGTCCCGTCCCCGGCCGCCTGAGCGCCCCGCCCGGCCGGGCGCGCGACACGGTCCGGCCCGGAACGACGACCGCCCTCCCCGCCGAGGCGGGAAGGGCAGGGTTCGTCGGAGCCGGGCCGCCCGGGTGTCAGCCCTTCAGCTCGGCCGCGACCAGCTCCGCCAGCTGCACCGCGTTCAGCGCGGCACCCTTGCGGAGGTTGTCGTTGGAGATGAACAGCGCCAGGCCGTGCTCCACCGTCTCGTCGCGGCGGACGCGGCCCACGTACGACGGGTCCTGGCCGGCCGCCTGCAGCGGGGTCGGGATGTCGGTGACCGCGACACCGGGGGCCGCCGCCAGCAGCTCGATCGCGCGCTCGGGGCTGATCGGGCGGGCGAACCGGGCGTTGACCTGCAGGGAGTGGCCGGAGAACACCGGCACGCGCACACAGGTGCCGGATACCTTCAGCTCGGGGATCTCCAGGATCTTGCGGGACTCGTTGCGGAGCTTCTGCTCCTCGTCGGTCTCGTTCAGACCGTCGTCGACGATCGACCCGGCGAGCGGGAGCACGTTGAACGCGATCGGGCGCTGGTAGACGCCGGGCTCGGGGAAGTCGACCGCCGAACCGTCGTGGGTGAGCTTGTCGGCGTCGGCGATCACCTTCTGCGCCTGGCCGTGCAGCTCCGCCACGCCCGCGAGACCGGAGCCGGACACCGCCTGGTAGGTGGCGACGACCAGCGCCTCCAGGCCGGCCTCCTCGTGCAGCGGCTTCAGGACCGGCATCGCGGCCATCGTGGTGCAGTTCGGGTTGGCGACGATGCCCTTGGGGCGGTCCGCGACGGCGTGCGGGTTCACCTCGGAGACGACCAGCGGCACCTCGGGGTCCCGGCGCCACGCCGAGGAGTTGTCGATCACGACAGCGCCCTGCGCGGCGACCTTCTCGGCCAGCGCCTTCGAGGTGGCGCCGCCCGCGGAGAACAGCACGATGTCCAGGCCGGTGTAGTCGGCGGTGGACGCGTCCTCGACGGTGACGCCGTCCAGGACCGACCCGGCCGAGCGGGCCGAGGCGAACAGGCGCAGCTGCGTGACCGGGAAGTTCCGCTCCTGGAGGATCCTGCGCATGACCGTGCCGACCTGACCGGTGGCTCCGACGATTCCGACCCTCACGGTGACTCCCTGTCTCGTTTCCTGCGTAATGCCCGACCGAGGCTTTTCCATCATGCGGCCGACCCCGGCCCACCTGTCCAATCGTTTGGTCCCGGTGGTCAACCCGTGGGACGCCCGGCAGCGGCCGACGGTTCGTCCCGGGGCGCGGAAATACCGCTCGCACCCTCGCTGAACTGGAGGAATTCATCCGGCCGGGCTCCCGTGCCGGAAGCTCGCCTGCCCGTCGCGCGGCGGCTCACACCCAGTGTGACGTACGCCTCTGCGCCCCCGGCGCACAAGGCGCCGAACGTTTCCGCCCCCGTCGGCGTCATAGGGGAAACGCGGTGAGGGGAGGGCGTGCTGTGCTGCGCGGGAGGGCCCGCCGCGGCCGGCGGACGGTCGTGGCCGAGCACGGGGGCGGCCCCGGCGGCGATCCGCTGGACGCGGCGCAGGAACGCCGGGTGCGGGCGGTGCTCGCGCTCGGCGGGGTACCGCAGGCGGACCTGCCGGACGGGGTGCAGCAGGTCCGCCTGCGGCTGCTGGAACGCGCGGCCGGCGGCCGGGAGGCGCCCCGGGACGTCTCGGCGTGGGCGGCGGTGGTCGCCTCCAACCTCGCCATGGACTGGCACCGCGCCCGACGGCGCCGGGAGCGGCTGGGGGAGCGGCTGGCCTCCCTGCGCCAGTTCGAGCAGCCCTCCGGTGAGGACACCAGCGTGCTCTCCCTCGCGCTCGCGCAGGGCCTGGACGAACTGCCCGCCGCCCAGCGGCAGGTCGTGGTGCTGCGCTTCTACGCCGACCTGCCGGTGCGCTCCATCGCCGAGGAACTCGGCGTCCCGGAGGGCACGGTCAAGAGCCGCCTCCACACGGCGGTCCGGGCCCTGCGCGCCCGCCTGCACGAGGACGAGGTGGTGTGACATGCCCGCCGGACACGACGAGCGCGACGGCCGCGACCAGCGTGATGGCCACGACGAGCGCGACGGCCGCGACCAGCGTGATGGCCGCGGCGAGCTCGGCGGCCGTGATCAGCGTGATGGCCGCGACAAGCTCGACCGCCGCGACCAGCGTGATGGCATTGACGAGCCCGACCAGCCCGACCAGCCCGACCAGCCCGACCAGCCCGACCCGCGCGACGACCGGGCCCCGCGTGGCCTCCCGCACCAGCCGGACCCCGGTGACGTGTCCGGCGCCCGGGACGCTCTGATGGCCGCCCTCTCCGACGCCGGGCTCTCCGAGGCGGAACGCGCGGACCCCGGCTTCCTGGCCGAGCACCGGGCCGCCACCGCCGACCTGGCCCTGCTCCGCACCCACCTGACGGCTCTCGCGGACACCCTCACCGGGACGCCCCCCGCGACCGACGACCGCCCCGCACCGGCACGCGCCCCCGACCCGGCCCCCGTACACCCGCTGCCCCCGTCCCGGCGTCGCCGTCCCCGGAGCCGTGCGCTGCAGGCGGTGGGTGTCGCCGCGGCCGGGGTCATGGTGCTCTGGGGCGGGCTGCTGCTCGCGCGGGGCGGGGGCGCGGGGGACACGGCTGTGTCCAGCGGGGCGGAGAAGGCCCGGTCGGACGCCGGGTCGGGCACCGCCGAGGACTCCGCAGAGGCGGCGTACGGCCCGCTGAGCGACCCCGGTTACCTCGCGTGCGCCCGTGCGGTCGTCGAGGGTGACGTCACCGTCGTGCGGCAGCGGGCCGGCACCGGCGACCGCCGGATCACCCTGCGCGTCACCCGCTCCTACAAGCCGGCGCGGGCCGCCGCCTCGCTCACGGTCACGGTCCCCCGCGACCTCGATCCCCTGCTCGCCGAGGGCGACCACGTGCTCCTGGCGCTCTCGCCGGGCTCGGCCGTCCCGGACGTCTGGGCGGTCGGCGAGAGCCGTGTCGCTGCGGAACGGTCGGCGCTGGACCGCTCCCTGCCCGCGGCCGAGCACCTGGACTGCGCTCCGGGTGGCTGACGCCCGCCCGGCCGGCCACCGGACGTCGCAGGAGGGCGACGACACCCGTACGTCGAAGGGGCGGGCGCCGCCCCCACCGCGCCCGCCCCTGACCGCCGTACACCTGCCGCAGCCGGCGTACGTCCCCACCACGGCACCCCCCCCGACCATGGCCCCCCGCCCCGGCTTTCCCCCCAGCCATGGCTCCCCTCACCGCGGCCCCCACCGCGGCTCCCCTCCACCGCGGCACCCCCTGCCACGGCCCCCCCCACCGCGGCCGGTCCCCCGACCCGAGTAGGTCTACGGCTCGAACTTGTCCCACACCCAGCTGCCGGTGTCCTCGGTCGGCTTCTCCGGCTTCGGCATCGGCGGGTCGCCGAGGTCGTCCTCGATGACGACCGGGGCGGGTGGCGTGTCCGCCGCGACGGCGGCCGAGGCCCCGAGCGTCAGCGGCAGTGCCAGGGCCGCGACGACCGCCGCGGTGCCGACGGCGGTCCGGGCGGCTCGCCTGGTGATCTGTCTCATGCTGTGCCTCTGCATTCCTTGGTTCCCAAGCGCCTGCGGACACGATCATGTGCGGTGTGTCCGGCCGCTGTCAGTACGTGACCACTGGCATGAGGCGGCCATGGCAGCCTCATGCCACCCCCCGGGGGGTTTCACGCGGGGGGTTTCACGCCGGCCAGGCTCTCGCCGGGCGCACCTGCCAGGGGGCGTTCAGATAGGGGTCGGGGGCGCAGCAGTCGAGGGTCCAGCCGGAGAGCGGTCCGGGGGCGGTCAGCCAGTGCTCCCAGCCGTGCCGGGCGAGCACGGTCGCCTCGTTGCGGGACGGGGCCTCCACGAAGGTCATGACCACCACGGAGGTGCCCCGGCGGACCGGCGACACATGGGCGATCCCCGGCCGGGGCGCGGCCCGGCTGAGCCGTGTGACGTCGTCGAGCCACCGGTCGCCGGGCAGAACGTCCGGCGGCGCGGGGCCCTCGGCGAACGCGGGCCCGGGCGGCGGGAGGAGGACGACCTTGACTGCGTACACCCGGCGACCTTAGGCGGCCGGACGGCGGCCCGGCCGCGCGTCAGCCCTGACCGCCACCGGTCATGGCAGGGAGCGGCCACCCCTTGCGGCACCAGCCCCCCGCCCGCCTCGCGGCCCTGGTCCCCGCCCGCCTCGCGGCCCTGCCCCGCCCGTCTCCCTGCCCCTGCCCAGTACGTCCCCCGTCGCCCCTCACAACCACCCCCGGCGCACCGCCTCCGCCCCCGCCTGGAAGCGGCTCTGGACACCGAGACGTTTCTGCAGATCGGCGGTGTTGCGGCGGACGGTACGCAGGGAGACGCCCATCTTGCGGGCGATGCCCTCGTCGGTCATGCCCCCCGCCAGCATCCTCAGCAGCGCGCTCTCCCGGTCGGTGGGCGCGTCGTCCGAGGGTTCCTGGGG
Organism: Streptomyces sp. bgisy159; assembly: GCF_057707805.1. Taxonomy (NCBI): domain Bacteria; kingdom Bacillati; phylum Actinomycetota; class Actinomycetes; order Kitasatosporales; family Streptomycetaceae; genus Streptomyces; species Streptomyces sp. bgisy159. Next base: position 49,774 of record NZ_JBYIQX010000040.1, read on the forward strand.
CGGCTCGCCGAGCGGTACCGCGCTCTCCCACACCAGGTCGAACAGCTCCTCCAGCGCCCGCACCATGCTGGGGTAGCGGATCAGCAGGGCGCCCTGCTTGCTGTCGTCGGGGTCGATGGGGATCACGGCGGCGGCGCGGTCGCACAGGATCATGCGCATCGGCAGCGTCGGCACGGTCCGCGTCTCCCCGCCGACGGAGGCCAGCCAGGTCGCGTACTCGACGGTCGCGGAGTCGTTGCGCACGCTGTCGAGGTAGACGGTCCGCATCCGCACCCCGCGCGCCAGGTTCTGCTCGTCCAGTGGCCGTCCCGCCTCCAGCGCGGCGGCGCTGAGCGCGCCGCCCGGCACGAAGGTGTGGACGTCGGAGCGGGCGCCGTGGGCGAGTTCCATCAGCCGGACCCGTACCGCGTCCACGCCCTCCAGCCGCTCCACCCCGCTGTCCCCGCGGTGCGCGGTGATCGCGGTGTACTCGGCGGCGAGGGTGGCCAGCGCGGCCCGCTCACGGGACAACCGGGCGCGCTGCTCGTCGAGTTCGGCCTCCTTGCGCAGCAGCAGCGGGGAGATGACCACCTCGGGGCTGACCGGCACGAACTGGTGGTCGGTGGCCTCGTGCAGCAGGGACAGCTGGGTGAGCCGGTCGAGCGCCGCACGGACCTCGGCGGGGGCCAGACCGGTCTCCCGGGCGATGTCCTCCAGGGTCCAGGACGGGTGCAGCAGCAGGGCCCGGTAGACGTCGTGCGTGGAGCCGTCTATGCCGATGGAGTCCAGCAACGTTCCCCCTGGCGGTTCGTGACGGTCAGGTCGGCTGGGCCGACGGTACCGGATCTTCCGCCCCTCACCGCGGGAGCCGCCCGGCTGGCAGGCTGCGGCCATGGCCACCGGGTGCCAGGTGCGGGGCCGTCCGGGGCGTCCCGGGCGGGCCTAGGGTCGTAGCCATCCGGACCGGGACCCGAGGACGGCGCCGCGCGGGGGGCGGTACCGCCCGGTCGGGCCCAGGGAAAAAGGGGCGGGTGCTTTGGGGAGCACCCGCCCCTCTTTTCGTTCTCTCGGCCGGCGCTCCGCGGGCGACCGCCGGCCGCGCGGAGCGCCGGTGTACGGCAGGCCGGCGACGGTCGCCGCCGGTGTGCCGCTAGCCGACGACCTTCTGGATCACCACCGTGCCGGTGCCCGCCGCGGTGCCCCGGGCGTTGATCAGCCGGACCTCGCCGAAGAGCTGACGGCCCTCGGGGCCGGCCGACCGGGCGACCACGTCACCGGAGATCGTCGCGGACGCGCCGCTGGCGATGGAGACGCTCCTGGTGGTGTCGACGTTCACCGTGCCGAGGTCGGCGGAGAAGTAGACGTCCTTGTAGGAGAACGTCGTGGTGCCCGCCGGCACGCTGTAGCCGTCGACCACGACCGTGTACGTCCCGGCGGCGGGCTCGGTCAGGCTGACCGACTCCTCCGAGTCGCCGTCGGCGGACTGGCCGACGGTGACGCCGTCCTTGAGGACGGTCAGGTCCAGGTCGGCGTTCGGGTCGGAGGTCGAGCCGATGGCGATGTCGAACCGCTCGACGCCCTCGGGGACGACGACCGTGCTGCGCTGCGACTCGTGGTGGCCGATGGTCGGCGTCGCGATCTTCGCGGAGCCCAGCGAGCCGCCCTCCAGCTTGCCCTGAAGGGCCGCGAAGTCGTTGGTCACGGTCCACTCGGCGGTGACCGGCGTGCCGACCGTGGCCTCGGGGACGGTCCGCACGGCCGGCTCGAAGACCGTGCCGAGCACCGAGACGTCCAGCTTGTACGGGTTGTCGAGGAACGGCGAGGTGCGCCGCGACTCGACCTCGATCTCCCAGACGCCGGGCAGCGGGTCGGTGTAGGTCCGCAGGTCGGGACGGCAGGTGTTGGGGCTGTCCGGCACCGAGTAGTGCGGGTAGCAGTAGATCGTCGAGCTGTCCTCGACCGGCACGCCGTACGGGTTGATGGTGATGAACCGGGTCTGGCTGTCGCCCTTCAGCCCGCCGAGCGCGACCTCCAGGGTCCTGGCGCCCTGCGGCACGGTCACGAAGTACGAGGTGCTGCTGTTGCGCTGCACCGAGGCGGACTTGGTGAACGCGTACGACGGCTTTGCCAGTTCGTGGGAGGCGACGACGGTGGTGAGGATCTGCTTGTCGACGCCCTCGGTGTCCTCGTCGTCCAGCTCCAGGATGGCGCTGTGCGCGCCGGCGCTCTTCGCCTTCGCCCGCACCTTGACGGTGACCGGCTTGTTCAGCGGGAGTTCGACCTCGTCGTCACCGAGCAGCTTGAAGGTGCCGTCGTTGTTCTTCCACTCCAGCTCGTGCTCGACGGTGCCGGCCGGGCCGGACGTACGGGTGATGGTGATGTCGTACGTCTTCTTCTGGCCGACCTTCAGGCCGCCCTCACGGTCGTAGAGGCCGGTGCCGAAGCCCGGCTCCTTCAGCAGCTGGTCGATCGCGGTGTCGACCGGCGCCTTGACGGTGTAGTCGTGCGCGGTCGCGCCGTCCTTGATGGCGTCCCACGCCTGCACGATACGGATCAGGCCCGCGCCCTGGACGTGCGCCGGCACGCCCTTGATGGTGCGCGCGGTGCTGGTCAGCGCGGTGCGCAGGGTCAGCGGCGACAGCGGGATGTGACGCTGCTTGGCGGCGGACAGCAGCAGCGCGCTCGCCCCGGCGGCCTGCGGGGAGGACATCGAGGTGCCCTGCAGCATGGCGTAGCCGGGCGGCAGGCTGTAGCCGGCCTCGGCGGTCGGGGAGCCCGGCGCCCAGGTCTGGATGGTGTTGATGGCGGCGCCCGGCGCGGTCAGCGTCGGCGTGAAGCCGCCGTCCTCGCGGGGGCCGGCGGAGGAGAAGGGCAGCATGGCGTACTTCTTCTTCACCACGGAGCCGTAGTTGGCCGCCCAGGTCTCCTTGGAGATGGAGGCGCCGACGCTGATGACCTTGTCGGCCAGGCCGGGGTCGCCGATGGTGTTGGTGCCGGGGCCCTCGTTGCCGGCGGAGATCACCAGCTGGACGCCGTACTGGTCGATGAGCCGGGTGTAGAGCTCGGCGCGGGCGTTGTTGCCGTCGTTCAGCGCGGGCAGGCCGCCGATCGACATGTTGACGATGTCCACGCCACGCTTGGTGACGAGGTCGATCATGCCCTCGGTGAGCGCGACATTGGTGCAGCCGCCGGTCCAGGTGCAGGCCCGGGAGGAGACGATCTTCGCGCCGGGCGCGGCACCGTTCATCTTCCCGCCGAACAGGCCGTTGGCGGCGGTGATGCCCGCGACGTGGGTGCCGTGCCGGCCCTCGATGACGCCGATGCTGACGTAGTCGGACTTGTCGCCGGCCTGGTCGTACGTGACGTCCTTGCGGATCTCCACGACGAACGGGATGCGCTCGGCGATGGCGGTGGCCGGGTCGTCGGTGCCGAAGTAGCCGATCTGGAAGCCGTCCTTGTACGGCTTCATGGCCTCTTCGTCCGTGAAGTCCCCGTCGTTGTCGAGGTCCACCCGGACGGTGCTGGCGGCGGGGTCGTAGAGCACGCCCCAGACGTCGGTGGTGTCGCCGTCGCGGTTGAGGTCGCCGGCCATGTCGCCGCCGCGGGTGGCGGACTCGGCGAAGGTCTGCAGCTTGTACGCGCCCGCGGGCGCCTTCCAGGTGCGGCCGCCGGCGGTGAACACGGGGCCGGTCACCGAGGCGTTCATCCGCAGCCAGGTGCCGTCGCGGTCGGTGACCGGGTCGGTCGCGGTCACCCAGTCGACGATCTTGCGCTCGCCGGTGGTGGTCTTCTGCAGCGCCGGGTGGGCGATGTCGACGCCGGAGTCGAGGATGCCGATGGTGACGCCGCGGCCGTCGTACCTCGGGTGGTCCTTCACGAAGGACACCGCGCCCGTCTCGAAGGACGGGTTGTACGGGTTCCTGGCGGGCGTCTTCCGGCCGGGAGCGGGGTAGCCGGCGCCGTGGCCGGTCGCGTCGGCGGTGCTGCCGGGGGCCGGGTCGTCCAGGGCGATCTCCTGGCGCAGGTCGATGGCCTGTACGGAGGAGAGCTTGGTGGCGGCGGTGAGGGCCTTGTCGGCCTTGCCGGTCGGGACGGTGGCGCGGACGTAGCCGAGCTTGTCGTCGGTCCTGCCGATCAGGGTGCCGCCCTCGGCGGTCAGCTGGTCGCGGACCTGCTCGGTCCGGCCGGGTGTGGTCGCCACCATGAAGGTGACCGTCCGGTCGCCATCGGCCTTGGCCTCGGCCAGTAGCTGCGCGTCGTCCGAACCGAGCTTGTCGTCGGCGGACTTGGCGGGCTGGGTGGCGGGCGCGGGCGCCGGGTCGTCGGCGGTCGCGGCGAGGGCGGCGGGTATCGGACCTGCCGCGGCCAGCGCGGCGACGAGACCGGCGGCCACGGCTGTGCGGGCCACGCGTCTCGCGACCGGTGCCGGGCCGCGGTGGGGGGTGTGGGTCATCGGCATCCCTTGTAGCTGAAGGAACGTGCGTCGGACGACCGCACAGCCTTGCCCAAGGGAAGGAGTTCTGGGGGAGATTGGCCGAATCGAAGGGGATCTATGGGGAAAACCCGCGATGGACGTTACGGGCGTACGGGGCCGGCTGTGACATTCCTGTGAGGCGCCGGCCCGGCCGGGTCAGGCGTCCTTCGAACGGGCGTAGTGCCGGGACGCCTTGGCGCGGTTGCCGCAGGCGGCCATGGAGCACCAGCGGCGGGTGCCGTTGCGGGAGGTGTCGAAGAAGTGCAGGACGCACGCCTCGTGCGCGCAGGCCCGGATCCGGTCGGGCGCGGTGGCGAGCAGCCGGAGGTAGTCGCGGGCGGCGAGCCAGGCCGGCCCCCACGCCGGGTCGCCGAACTCCGGCCGCTCGCCGGGCCCTTCGGCGGTCAGGGTGGGCCGGACGCGCCCGTGGGCGAGCACGGCGTCGACGCCGTCCGGACGTGACTCGTCCACGGCGGCCCGCAGGGCGTCCCGCGCGGTGAGCAGGTGCCGCAGCGCGGCGGCGTCGGCGGCGAAGTCGCCGTCCAGGCCGTTGGCGGCCAGCCACACCGCGAGCCCGTCGGTGTCCGTGAGCAGGTCCTGCGGCCCGCCGTCGCCCCGCCACCGGGTGTTGAGCAGATCGAGGGAGAGCGGTTCCCCGGTCAGCGGGCGGGGGTCGAGGGGTGCGGACATCCGGGGCCTCCTTGCGTACTAACCACTTAAGGGTACGTGACCGGTTGACGCACCCCTCTCTAACCACTAACGTCAAAGACGCCGGTTAGGGAACTTCCCGGCCGGACCACCACCCAAGGGGGGGCACAGCCATGACCGCTCTGCGCACCGGCCACATAGGCCTCAACGTCACCGACATCGCCCGCTCGCTCGACTTCTACCGGGACGTCCTCGGCTTCACCGTGATCGGCGAGGGCAAGGAGGAGGGCCGCCGGTACGCCTTCCTCGGCGACGGCGACAGCCTCGTCCTCACCCTGTGGCAGCAGGCCGAGGAGGGCTACGACCCGCACCGCGCCGGCCTGCACCACCTGGCCTTCGAGGCCGCGTCCGTGGACCGGGTCGAGGAGTACGAGGCGGCCTTGCGCGCCTACGGCGTCGACTTCGCCTACGACGGTGTGGTCGCCCACGGCGAGGGCGCGGCCTCCGGCGGCATCTTCTTCCACGACCCCGACGGCACCCGTCTGGAGATCTCCGTCCCGACCGGCGTCCAGGGCGCACCCGCCCCGGCCGAGTCCGCCCCGACCTGCGGTTTCTTCTGACCGGCCAGCGGTCTTCGCCGAAACGCTCGAAACGCTCGAAACGCTTGGAACGCTCGAAACGCACGAGATGGAGGGATCGCCGATGACGGGCGTCTACCACGCCGGCTCCCGAGCCGTGCAGGACCGGGCCGGCGTACGCGACCTCGCCGACCACGTCGGCCGGTCCGTGCTCGGCGGCATCAAACCGGTGGCCGCCGCCTTCCTGGAGCTCCAGCCGCTGCTCTTCCTCGGCGCCGCCGACCCGGTGACGGGGGCGGTGTGGGCGTCGGTCCTCTCCGGTGCCCCGGGCTTCCTCCGGGCCACCGGGCCCCGACAGCTCTCCGTCATCGGCGGCCCCGCTCCCGCGGACCCGCTGGCGGCCGCCCTCGCCACCCCGGGCACCCACGTGGGCACCATCGCCCTCGACCCGCGCACCCGCCGCCGTATGCGCCTGGGCGGCCGCTCCCGGCCGACGGAACGCGGCTTCGCCGTCGAGGCCGACCGGGTCTTCGCCAACTGCCCCAAGTACCTGCAGAAACGGCAGTCCTACGAGTTCGTGGACCGCCCGCCGGCCGAGGCGGCGCGCGGTGACGAACTGACGCCCTCCCAGGCGGGGTTCATCACGGCCGCCGACACGTTCTTCCTGGCCACCGTGCACGACGACGGCGCCGACGCCAGCCACCGGGGCGGCAACCCCGGCTTCGTCCGCGTCGACTCTCCGCGCGAGCTGAGCTGGCCGGACTACCCCGGCAACTCCATGTTCCTCACCCTCGGCAACCTCACCACCGACCCGCGGGCCGGCCTGCTCTTCCTGGACTGGACGACCGGCCGCACCCTGCGCCTGACCGGCCGGGCGCGCGTGGAGCACGGCCCCGACGGCACCCGCACCCTCCGCTTCACCCTCACCGAGGCCCTCGACACCCCGGCGGAGTTGCCGCTGCGCTGGTCCCCGCCCGAATACTCGCCTGCCAATCCGCGGCCCGCGCGTTAACGTCCCGGCGTGCGCCGGAATCTGAGGGTGGCGGCCTACGCCGTGTGTGTCCGTGACGGAGAGATCCTGCTGGCCCGTTCCCCGGCGGAGGACGGCACCCCCGAGTGGGTGCTGCCCGGCGGCGGCATGGAACACGGCGAGGACCCGCACGACACGGTCCTGCGCGAACTGGCCGAGGAGACCGGTTACCGCGTCGAGGTGACCGGGCTCCTCGGCGTCCACTCCCTCAATCTGACCCGCCCCCGCCGGGGCCTGCGCCGCGCCGTCGACCACCACGGGGTACGCCTCGTCTACGAGGCCCGCGTCACCGGCGGCGAACTGCGCTGGGAGACCGACGGCTCGACCGACATGGCCGCCTGGCACCCCCTGGACGACGTCCCCGGCCTGCCCCGGATCCCGCTGGTCGACGTGGCCCTGCGCCTGTGGCGGGACCGCCCGCCGACGGGACGAGTGGCAACGGCCCCGCACGGCCGGGGCACGGGGGCCTGACACCGGGGTCTGACGGGTCCGCCGACAGGAGTACGGCCCCGGCCGCTCACCGCACTCGTGCACGGCTCCTCCCCGCACGTGCACCGCTTCGCGCACACGCTCCGCGCCACTCCTCAGGACGCCGAGGACGCCGCCCAGGAAGCGCTGATCATCCTCTACCGCAGGATCGGCATGCTGCGCGCCTCCGGGGCGCTGGCGTCCTGGATGTTCCGGATCGTCCGCAACGAGTGCCTGCGCCGCACCCGCACACTGCTCCGGCCCGCACCGGCCGACGGAACCGGCCGAGCGGGGGCCGTCACCGCGCGCTCCGCCGAGGAGGACGCCCTGCAGCGCCTGGAGGCCGAACGCGTCGCCGCCGCCGTCGCCGCCCTGTCCGACGACCAGCGGCGGGTGCTGGTGATGCGCGACATCCAGGGCCTGCCCGGCCGCACCGTCGCCGACCGGCTCGGGCTGACCACCACCGCGATGAAGTCCCGCCTGCACCGGGCCCGTTCGGCGGTACGTGAGGCCCTGCACGAGGAACCGACCGGAGCGAGGAGCCCCGACCATGGCAGCTGACCCGACGACGACCATCCGCACCGAGCCGGCCGGCGACACCGGCGTCCGCGCGGACCCACCCCCGCCCGGCCGCTTCGCCGGCGACAGCGTCCCGCGCCACCTGGCCCGCGGCACCCTCGGCTTCGGCGCGCTCATCGCCTCCCTGGCCCTGCTGCCGGTGACCGGCCCGGTGAGCCTGCTGCTCGCCCCGGCCGGCCTGATCGCGCTGCGCGGCTGCCCGATGTGCTGGGCGATCGGCCTCGCGGAAACGGTCTCGGCCGGACGGCTGCGCCGCTCCTGCGTGGACGGGAGGTGCGAACTCACCCGAGGCGGGGTGCGGTGAGTACCGGGTTCGTGCGGGAGCGGCGAGGCGGGGCCGGGGCGGCGGTGGGGCGGCTCCCTCCGGCCGAGGAGGAGGTGGAAACACACCGGAAGAGGGGCCCCGGGTGATGCCCAGGGCCCCTCCTCTCCCCTCCTGGCGCCCCCGGTCCGTCACTACCGGGGGAGCACCACGACGTAGGCGGCGGGGTCGCGGTCCGGTGCCGCCATGAGGGCGGTGCGGACCACCGCCGCCTGCTGTTCCATCGCGTCGCGCAGCTTCCGGGGGGTGACGTGGACGACGGTGATGCCGAGCCGCTCCAGGTGCTCCCGCTTGCGGGCGTACTCGGACCACACCTCGTCGTCGTCCTGCCGCAGGCCCTGGCGCGGGGCGCGGGTGTCCAGCTCGACGGCGACGGCCTGCTCCGGCCAGTAGGCGTCGAGGCCGCCGAGGTGGGGGCCGCCCGGCAGGCGGAGGTCGACGTTCCAGACCGGGTCGGGGAGGCCGTACTCGTGGACCATGCGGTAGAGGCCGTCCTCGGCGACGGCCCGGCCCTCGGCGAGCAGCGAGTCGACCGCGTCCACCACGTGGGGGCGGCTGAGCAGCTTGGCCCGGTTGAGCTCCCGCACGACCGTGGCGGGTTCACAGTGGCCGCCGCGCACCGCCTCGGTCAGCAGCCGCCGCACCACGTTCGCGTCGGTCAGCCGCGCCACCGCGTCGGCGAGGGCGCGCGGCACCGGGGCGACCGGGACGCCGGTCGCCTGCTCGGCCGCCGGCAGGTCGGGCGTGCGGACGATGCGGGCGCAGCCCGTCGAGCGCAGGCGGCGCAGCCGAGGCACGAGGACGTCGATCTGCTCCAGCGACAGCAGAGGGGGAGCGCAGGAGAAGCCGTGGAGGTTCAGGGCCGCCAGGCCGGTGATCATCGCCTCCCGGTAGGTGGGGCGGTACGGCTTCTCGGCGTCGGGCTGGACCGGCACCCCGGCCGGCGCGGACTGGCGGGCCGCGTACAGCAGTACCGCGTGCAGCCGCTCCTCGCTGGTCGGCGGGCCCGGGTGGAGCAGGACGACACCGGGGAGGAGCTGCTGCCAGGGGCCGCCGGGCCGGCACTGCTCGTTGGTCTCGGCCGCGGAGACGCCGTGCGCGCGCAGTTGGGCCGCCGTGAGGACGCGGCGCAGGTCGTGAGCCAGGTGGTGCAGGGGGCGGGGGGAGAGCGGGGAGGCCGGGGGGAGCGGGGGGTTGTGGTTCATGCGATCGGGATTCCGCGCCGGGTCCGGCTCCTAACCGCTGTTACACGCTCGTCGACAAAGCCGGACAAGCCCGCGCTAAAGGACGGGTGTTCGGATGCCGAGTAGGCGCCGATAACCCCTGGTCCAGATGGGTGGGACCAGGGGTTACGGGCATGATGGACCGAATTTCGTAACGGTGGCCGTCCGCTCAATTCATGGCCAAAGGTGAGGGGTCAGGTGGCGGGTGCCGCCTCGGCGTCCCGCGCCTGTCCGCGCAACGACCGGGCCAGGTCGTCCCGCGCCTCCAGCACCAGCCGGCGCAGGGCCGGGGGCGCCGACTCGTGCGCCGCCAGCCAGGCGTCGGTCGCCGCCAGGGTCTCGGGGGAGTCCTGCCACGACGGGAAGAGACCCGACACCACGTCCATGCCGATCTGGATCGACCGCTCGGCCCACACCCGCTCGATCACCTCGAAGTACCGGTCCGCGTACGGCGCGAGCAACTCCCGCTGGGACGACCGCGCGAAGCCGGCGATCGTCGCGGTCGCCAGGGCGTTGGACAGCGTGTCCGACTCCACGAGCTGCGCCCACGCCTGCGCCTTCACCGCCGCCGACGGGCGGGCGGCCAGGCAGCGGACCTGGTGGCGCTTGCCGGAGGCGGTGTCGTCGCGGGCCAGTTCGGCGGCCAGCTCCTTCTCGCCCACGACGTCGTGCGCGGCCAGCGCGTCCAGGAACGCCCACCGCAGCTCCTGGTCCACGTCGAGGCCCGGCAGGGTCACCGTGCCGTCCAGAAGACCGCTCAGCAGGTCGAAGTCGGCCCGCGCGTCGGCCACCCGCGCGAAGAACCGCGCCCACGCCAGCTGCCGCTCACCGCCCGGCTCGGCCGCGCGCAGCTCCCGCGACGCACCCTCGGCGAGACGCCGGCCGGTCGCCTGGCGGGCACCCGGCGCCACATAGTGCTCCAGCGCCGACTCGGCCCACGCGTGCAGCATCTGCAGCACCCCGATGTCGGTCTCCCGGCCCGCGAACCGCAGCACCAGGTCGACGAACTCCCGCGCGGGCAGCAGCGCGTCCCGCGTCATGTTCCACAGCGCCGACCAGCACAGGGCGCGCGCCAGCGGGTCGGTCAGGTCACCGAGACCCGAACGCAGCGCCGCCAGCGAGGTCTCGTCGAACCGCGTCTTGCAGTACGTCAGGTCGTCGTCGTTGACCAGCACCAGCTCCGGGGCGTCCGCGCCGGCCAGCTCAGCGACCAGGGTCCGGGGACCGTCGACGTCCACCTCCGCGCGGGCGTACCGCTCAAGCGCCCCGCCCCCGGTACGGCGGTACAGCCCGACCGCGACCCGGTGCGGCCGCAGCTCGGGGTGCGATTCGGCGGCCTCCTGCAGCACGGCCAGTTCGTCGATCCGGCCCTCGGCGTCCAGCAGCACCTGCGGGGTGAGCGAGTTGACGCCCGCCGTCTGCAGCCAGGCCCCCGCCCACGCGCCCATGTCCCGGCCGCTGGTCTCCTCCAGCGCCGACAGCAGGTCGCCGAGCCGGGTGTTGCCGTACGCGTGCCGCTTGAAGTAACGCCGGGCGCCCTCCAGGAAGGCGTCCTGGCCGACGTACGCCACCAGCTGCTTGAGCACCGAGGCGCCCTTGGCGTACGTGATGCCGTCGAAGTTGAGCTTGGCGTCCTGGAGGTCGCGGATGTCGGCCGTGATCGGGTGGGTGGAGGGCAGCTGGTCGGCCCGGTACGCCCACGCCTTGCGGCGGTTGGCGAAGGTGATCCAGCCGTCCTCGAAGCGGGTCGCGCCGACCAGCGAGAAGGAGCCCATGAAGTCCGCGAACGACTCCTTCAGCCACAGGTCGTCCCACCACTCCATGGTGACCAGGTCGCCGAACCACATGTGCGCCATCTCGTGCAGGATGACGTTCGCCCGCGCCTCGTACGACGCCCGGGTGACCTTGCCCCGGAAGATGTACTCCTCGCGGAAGGTCACCAGCCCCGGGTTCTCCATCGCGCCCAGGTTGTACTCCGGCACGAACGCCTGGTCGTACTTGCCGAACGGGTACGGGTAGTCGAAGTGGTCGTGGAAGAAGTCCAGGCCCTGCTTGGTGAGCAGGAAGACGTCGCCCGCGTCGAAGTGCGGGGCCAGACCCTTGCGGCACAGCGCGCCCAGCGGGATCTCCAGCGTCGTACCGTCGTCGAGGACCCTGCTGTAGGAGTCCGTCACGTAGTGGTAGGGGCCGGCCACGACACAGGTGATGTACGTCGAGATCGGCTTGGTCTCCGCGAACCGCCACACCCCGTCGGCGCGGTGCCCGGCGCCGTTGCTCCACACGGTCCACTCCTCGGGCGCCCGTACCTCGAAGCGGAACGGGGCCTTGAGGTCGGGCTGCTCGAAGTTGGCGAACACCCGCCGGGAGTCGGCCGGTTCGTACTGCGTGTAGAGGTAGACCTCGCCGTCCTCGGGGTCGACGAAGCGGTGCAGGCCCTCGCCGGTGCGCGAGTAGGCGCACTGCGCGTCGACCACCAGCTCGTTCTCGGCGGCCAGGTCCTCCAGGACGATGCGCGTGCCGTCGAAGACCTCGCTCGGGTCGAGGTCCCGGCCGTTGAGGGAGACGGCGGTGACGCGCGGGGCGACCAGGTCGGCGAAGGTCGAGGCCCCCGGCTCGTTGCACCGGAAGCGGATCGTGGTGACGGACCGGAAGGTGCGCGGCTCGGCCGCCGCGTCCGACGGCGCGTCGCCGACGGCGGAGCGCACGTCGAGGGACACGTCGTACCCGTCGACGCTGAGCAGGGCGGCCCGCTCCCGGGCCTCGTCGCGGGACAGGTTCTCACCGGGCACGAGTGGCACTCCCTCAGGTGGTGATCAGAATGTGGACAGCACCGATCCTGCCACGCGGACCTGGCACCGGACAGCGGACAGCGGGGACCGGGCGGCGGCCGGGGCGCCCGTGGCGGCCGGGAATGGGCGGCGCCCACGGGATGTTGCTCCTTCAAACGCCGGTTCCGAAGGAGACTCATGTCCGACAGCGTGACGCCCGCCACGAAGACCCCGGTCGACTTCTGGTTCGACCCGCTCTGCCCCTGGGCCTGGATGACCTCGCGGTGGGTGCTGGAAGTGGAGAAGGTCCGCGACATCGAGGTCCGTTGGCACATCATGAGCCTCGCCGTACTCAACGAGGACAAACTGGACGAACTCCCCGAAGACTACCGGGACATGCTCGCCACCAAGGCGTGGCAGCCGGTCCGCGTGGTCACCGCCGCCTGGCAGAAGCACGGCGACGACGTCCTCGGCCCGCTCTACACCGCGCTCGGCACCCGCATCCACAACAACGGCGAGGGTCCGACGCCGGCGGCCATCGCCGGCGCGCTCGCGGACGTCGGCCTGCCCGCCGACCTCATCGACTACGCCGAGCAGGAGAACTTCGAGTTCGACGCCGAACTGCGCGCCTCCCACAAGGAGGGCATCGACAAGGTCGGCCAGGACGTCGGCACCCCGGTCATCGCCGTCCCCGGCTCCGACGGCGAGCAGCTCGCCTTCTTCGGTCCGGTCGTCACCCCCGCCCCCAAGGGCGAGGAGGCCGCCCGCCTGTGGGACGGCACCCTGGCCGTCGCCTCGGTGCCGGGCTTCTACGAGATCAAGCGGACCCGCACCAAGGGCCCGGACTTCAGCAACCTCTAGGACCCGGTTCCGCGCCGTGCCGACGGCTTCGGCGCCGGCACGGACCGCCGGCTCACCGCCGTCGGGACCGAGCCCACGGGAGAGGCCCTCGCGAGTCACGTCCTCGCGAGGGCCTCTCCTTCCACCGGCCTGCCCGCGTGAAGGGTGAGAAGACGATCACGAGGCAGGACGTCCTCAGGGTCCGAGCAGCAGCACGTCCGTGCGGGAGGCGGCCGCCGCGTACCGCCGGGCGACGTCCTGCCAGTTCACGACCTGCCACATCGCCTCGATGAAGTCCACCTTCTGGTTGCGGTACTGCAGGTAGAAGGCGTGCTCCCAGGCGTCGAAGACCAGGATCGGGGTCGCGCCCTGCCCGACGTTGCCCTGGTGGTCGTAGACCTGCTCGACGATCAGCCGGCCGCTCAGCGGCTCGTACGCCAGCACGCCCCAGCCCGAGCCCTGGGTGGTGGCCGCCGCCTTGGACAGCTGCGCCTTGAAGCCGGCGAAGGAGCCGAACGACTCGGTGATGGCCTCGGCCAGCTCACCCACGCCGTCCTGGGCCAGCGGCTCGCCGCCGCCCTCCTTCGGGCCGGTCATGTTCTGCCAGTAGATCGAGTGCAGGATGTGCCCCGACAGGTGGAAGGCCAGGTTCTTCTCCAGGCCGTTGACCGAGCCCCACTGTTCCCTGTCCCGCGCCTCGGCCAGCTGCTCCAGCGTGTCGTTGGCGCCCTTCACGTAGGCCGCGTGGTGCTTGTCGTGGTGCAGCTCGATGATCTCGGGGCTGATGACGGGGGCCAGCGCGGAGTAGTCGTACGGCAGGTCGGGCAGCGTGTAGACGGGCATGGCGGGGTCTCCTCCGGGCCTTGGGCGGCTCTTATTGCAAATAGCTCGCAACAACAAGCTAGCAGCAAAAAGCCCCCGTGTGGATCACACGGGGGCTCGCTGCGCGTCGCGGCCGGGGCCGGTCAGCCGCGGCGCCTCTGCCACACGTATCCGACGGCCGCCAGGAACAGCGTCATCCCGCCCGACGAGTACAGCTGCACCCGGGTGTCCGCCTCCCGGGCCATCAACACGAAGATCGCCGCCATGCCGGCCAGTGCCGCCCAGGTCAGGAAGGGGAACGCCCACATCCGCACGGTCAGCTTCTCGGGCGCCTCGCGTTCGAGCCGGCGCCGCAGCAGCAGCTGGGAGACCGCGATGAAGATCCAGACGATCAGGATCACCGCGCCGATCATGTTCAGCAGCCAGGGAAACGCGTCGTCCGGCCGCGCGTAGCTCAGCGCCACGCACCCGATGCCGAACACCGAGGACGCCAGGACGGCCAGGCGCGGCACCCCGCCGGACACCCGGGCCAGCGCCCGCGGCCCCTGGCCCCGCTGCACCAGGGAGTAGGCGATGCGCGAGGACCCGTAGATGTTGGCGTTCATCGCCGACAGCAGCGCCACCAGCACCACCACGTTCATCAGCTGACCGGCGCCGGGGATGCCCAGGCGGTCGAGCGCGGCCACGTACGGGCCCTTCACCGTGACGTCCTCGGAGTCCCACGGCACCAGCGTGACGATGACGGCCATCGAGCCGATGTAGAACAGCGCGATCCGCCACATCGCCGTCCGCACGGCGCTCGCCACGCCCTTGACCGGGTTCTCCGACTCGGCGGCGGCGATGGTCACCGTCTCCAGGCCGCCGTACGCGAACACCGACGCCAGCAGGCCGATGACCAGGCCCTCGCCGCCGTTCGGCAGGAAGTCGGTGAGATGGGCGGTGCCCGGGGCGTCGGTGCCCGGCAGGAGCCCGGCGATGGCCAGCACGCCCAGCACCAGGAACAGCGAGATCGCGCCGACCTTCAGCGCCGCGAACCAGAACTCGAACTCGCCGAAGTTCTTCACCGCGGCCAGGTTCGTCGCGCAGAACACCACGACGAACAGCGCCACCCAGGCCCACTCGGGCGTCCCCGGCAGCCAGCCCGTGACGATCTTCGCCGCGCCGATGCCCTCCAGGCCCACCGCGGTGCACAGCAGCACCCAGAAGGACCAGCCCGCGGCGAACCCGGCCCACGGCCCGATCGCCCGCTCGGCGTGCGCCGAGAAGGAACCCGAAGAGGGGTAGGCGGCCGACATCTCGCCCAGCATCCGCATCACCAGCATCACGAGGAGGCCGGAGAGCGCGTAGGCGAGGACGATGGAGGGGCCGGCGGCGGCGATCCCCGCGCCGGACCCGACGAAGAGGCCGGCGCCGATGACACCGCCGAGGGCGATCATCGACAGGTGGCGCTGTTTGAGACCGTGGGAGAGGGTGGCTTCGTCCCGGCCGGAGACCGGGTCCACCTTGGTGGTGCTGGGCATGGGCGCGGCTCGTCCAATGCGTGAGATGGGCAAAACGCCCACAGTTTCGACGGGCGTACCCGACACAGGGATCCTCCGTCCGCTATCCGGACGTCCTGTGTGCGCTGCGTGACCACTCCGTGACCGTACGGTCGCGTGTGAGCCTGATCGCCGCGCCGCCGTGACCGGGGTCACTCCGAACCGCGTGTAGCGACCATTCTTTGTGCGGAGCGCACCAAGTCCGTGATCGCCCCTTTGTCGACGGCTGACGGTGATCGCGGGGAAGGCGCTGGGATAGCGTCGACGCGTCCCTCTGCCCCCACCTCCACCGCGGAGTCCCCATGAGCACCGCCGCCGCATCCGCCGCATCCGTCCGCCCGGGGCAGGTCCTCGCCGACCTCCTTCCGGCCGGCCGCGTGCGCGACATCGCCCTGGTCGTGGGCGGTGCCGCCCTCACCGGCCTCGCGGCCCAGCTGTCGGTGCCCGTCCCCGGCTCCCCGGTCCCGGTCACCGGCCAGACCTTCGCCGCGCTCCTCGTCGGCACCTCCCTCGGCGCGGGCCGGGGCTTCCTCTCCCTCGCCCTGTACGTCGTCGCCGGCATGGCGGGAGTGCCGTGGTTCGCCGAGCACTCCTCCGGCGCCGCGATGCCGTCCTTCGGATACGTCCTCGGCATGCTGCTCGCCGCCACCGTCGTGGGTGCCCTGGCCCGGCGCGGCGCCGACCGCAGCGCCTGGCGGACGGCCGGGGCGATGGTGCTGGGCTCGGCGATCATCTACGCCGTCGGCGTGCCCTACCTCGCGCTGTCCGCCGGCCTGTCCGCCTCCGCCGCCGTCGCGGCCGGCCTGACGCCGTTCCTCGTCGGCGACGCGCTGAAGGCGGCGCTGGCGATGGGGCTGCTGCCGACGGCCTGGAAGCTGCTCCGCCGCTGAGGCCGCACCGCGGCCGACCTGCCGAGAGGGCCTGCCGAGAGGGCCTGCCGAGAGGGCCTGCCGAGAGGGCCTGCCGAGAGGGCCTACCGGGGGGGGCGCA
>NZ_JBYIQX010000041.1:0-65509 GCF_057707805.1 Streptomyces sp. bgisy159
GGGGGGGGGTGGGGTTCTTTTTGGGTCTCCCCCCCACGGTCCTGTTGACAAGCACCTGCCCAGGTTCTGTGCTGGAACTGGAGGCTGTCTGGCGCGAAGCCCTGGCGGAAGGGGACGGCGATGGGACGTCCGGTCGGTATCGATCTGGGAACCACCAACTCGGTGGTGGCCGTCCTGGAGGGCGGTGAACCCACGGTCATCGCCAACGCGGAGGGCGCGCGGACCACCCCCTCGGTGGTGGCCTTCGCCAAGAGCGGCGAGGTCCTCGTCGGCGAGGTCGCCAAGCGGCAGGCGGTCACCAACGTCGACCGCACCGCCCGCTCCGTCAAGCGGCACATGGGCGACGCGCACTGGCGCTTCCCCGAGCACGGCTCCGTCGACGGCACCCGCTACCGCGCCCAGGAGCTGTCCGCGCGCGTCCTGCAGAAGTTGAAGCGGGACGCGGAGTCCTACCTCGGCGAGGACGTCACCGACGCCGTGATCACCGTCCCCGCCTACTTCGACGACACCCAGCGGCAGGCCACGAAGGAGGCCGGGGAGATCGCCGGCCTGAAGGTGCTGAGGATCATCAACGAGCCGACCGCGGCCGCCCTCGCCTACGGCCTCGACCGCGGCGAGGAGCAGACGGTGCTCGTCTTCGACCTCGGCGGCGGCACCTTCGACGTCTCCCTGCTGGAGATCGGCGACGGCGTCATCGAGGTGAAGGCCACCAACGGCGACACCCACCTCGGCGGTGACGACTGGGACCAGCGGATCGTGGAGTACCTGGTCAAGAAGTTCAAGGGCCAGTACGGCATCGACCTGGGCAACGACCGGATGGCCGTGCAACGGCTGCGCGAGGGCGCCGAGAAGGCCAAGATCGAACTGTCCTCGTCCTCCGAGACCACCATCAACCTGCCGTACATCACCGCCTCCGCGGAAGGCCCGCTCCACCTCGACGAGAAGCTGACGCGCGCTCAGTTCCAGGAGATCACACAGGACTTGCTCGACCGCTGCAAGAGGCCCTTCCACCAGGCGGTCAAGGACGCGAACATCCAGGTCTCCGCGATCGACCACGTCATCCTGGTCGGCGGCTCCACCCGGATGCCCGCGGTGACCGACCTGGTGCGCGAACTGACCACCAAGGATCCGCACAAGGGCGTCAACCCCGACGAGGTGGTGGCCGTCGGCGCCGCGCTGCAGGCCGGCGTGATCCGCGGCGACGTCAAGGACGTCCTGCTCCTGGACGTCACCCCGCTGTCCCTCGGCATCGAGACCAAGGGCGGCATCATGACCAAGCTGATCGAACGCAACACCACGATCCCCACGCGCCGCTCGGAAATCTTCACCACCGCCGTCGACAACCAGCCCTCCGTCGGCATCCAGGTCTACCAGGGCGAGCGGGAGATCGCCGCCTACAACAAGAAGCTCGGCGTCTTCGACCTCACCGGGCTGCCGCCCGCACCGCGCGGGGTGCCGCAGATCGAGGTCGCCTTCGACATCGACGCCAACGGGATCATGCACGTCTCCGCGAAGGACCTGGGTACCGGCAAGGAACAGAAGATGACCGTCACGGGCGGCTCGGCCCTGCCGAAGGACGACATCGACCGCATGGTGCGCGACGCCGAGCAGTACGCCGAGGAGGACCGCAACCGCCGCGAGGCCGCCGAGACCCGCAACCAGGCGGAGCAACTCGTCTACCAGACCGAGAGGTTCCTCCAGGAGAACGCGGAGCGCATCCCGTCGGACACCAGGAGCGAGGTCGAGTCGGCGGCGACCGACCTCAAGGCGCTGCTGGAGCGCGGCGCCGACACCGCCGAGCTGCGTGCCGGGGCCGACCGGCTCTCCTCCGTCAGCCAGCGCATGGGGCAGGCGATGTACGCGCAGGCACAACAGCCGACCGCCGACGCGGGGCCGCCCCCGCCGCACGACGAGGAGGGGGTGGTGGACGCGGAGATCGTCGACGACGAGAAGGACACCAAGGGCGGCGCCGCCTAGCGGCCGGGACCCCCGGTCGAGCCGTTCCCGGCCGGGCCGTTCGCCGCGCGGGCCCAGTCGGTGCGGATCCCGGCTGCGGTGGACGATATACGGCATGTACGGCATGTACGGCCGGAACAGGTACTGCACCGGCGCGCTGAACAGGTGCACCGGGCGGGTGTACGGCGCGTCCCGCCGAACCTGTCGTGGCGGTGGCGCCAGACCGGGCCGGAGACCAGGAGGACGAAAGCGATGGAGGGCAGGGCGCCCCAGAGGAGTGTGGTCACGGACGCTCCCCGGTGCATACCGTCGGCAGTGTGGCGCAGACCGCATCCAGAACGGTCGCATACGGTGTGCCGTATGCGGTCAACCGGTCACGCAGCTGCCGCAGCGCGTCCCTGTGCTCGGTGAGCATGTCGATGTTGCCGGTGCGGGCCGCGAACTCCAGCACCGCGGGCAGGAAGTCCGGCAGCTCCTCACCGGTGAACTCCAGCCCGTGCGCCCGGTAGAGATCCTCGAAGCGGACCAGGGACATCCCCCGACGACGGGTGTCGCCGTCCCGCCACCAGCTCAGGTACAGGCTGTACCGGTTCTTGAGGCCGAAGACCCGCACATAGTGCTCGGCCAGCTCCCCGGGCGGTGTCACCGCCGCGTGGTCGGCGAACTCCCGAAGCTGCGGAGCGGCTTCACGCAGCAGCGGCAGCCGGGCGCGGAAGTCGTCGTCCGGATAGGTCAGACAGAGGGCGGCAGCCTGGTACAGCACGGCGTCCGAGGGCATCAGACCTCCTTGGCCTCGTCGGGGACGACGGCTTGCGCGTCGTCCGTGGTCCGCCGCCGGCGCGGGACGCGGAAGTTCTCCACCGACACCAGCGGCAGCCGCCGCCGACCCCCGACGGCCGAGACGGTCCGCGTGTCGGTCGCGTGCGCTCCCTTGCTCGACCCGTGGTTCGACGCTAGGGGCGCGGACGCGAGCACACCCGTTCACGGCGCCCGTACGGGTCACCGCTCCCGGTGGCCGGCACCGGTCAGCAGGCGGCGCGCAGCGAACGCAGGATCTCCTTGGTGCGTGACGCCGACGCGGCGTGCGTCGTCATGTGGTCGAGGACCTCCAGGTGCACCGAGACCTCCTTACGGGAGTCCAGATAGAGGGCGCCCGTCAGATACTCGCTGACGACCATGTCGGGCAGCTCCGGCTGTGCGAACCGGAACAGCGAGAACGGGGCGTACGTTCCCGGATGCGGGCCCTGCGCGAACTCCGCGACCTGCAGCGTGACCCGGTCGCGGTCGGCGAACTCCAGCAGCTTGTCCAGCTGGTCGCGCATCACCGACGGCTCCACACCCACCGGCCGCAGCAGGACCGTCTCGTCCATCACGACCCACAGATGCGGCGGTGTCGGCCCCTCCAGCAGCTGCTGGCGGGCCATCCGCAGCGCCACATGCCGGTCGATGGCCTCCGGCGTGGTCTGCCCGACGGTGCCGGCCTCCAGCACCGCCCGCGCGTACTCCCGCGTCTGCAGCAGCCCCGGCACGAAGTGCGGCTCGTAGGAACGGATCAGCCGCGCGGCACCCTCCAGGCTCACATACAGGCTGAACCACTCCGGCAGCACGTCGTGGAAGCGCTGCCACCAGCCCGGCCGGTTCGCCTCCTCCGCCAGCTCCACGAACGCCGCCGTCTCGTCCGCCGGCACGCCGTACGCCTCCAGCAGCACCTGTACGTACGGGATCTTCAGCGCGACATCGGCGGTCTCCATCCGGCGTACCGTCGCGGGAGCCACCCGCAGCGCCCGGGCCGCCTCCTCGCGGCTGAGGCCGGCCGCCTCCCGCAACTCCTGCAGCCGTCTGCCGAGGACCACCTGTCCCACGGTGGGTGCGGGCCGCCGTTCACTCACGCCACGTCTCCCCTGCGTGTCGACCTGGCAGCAGTGTGTCATGTCCCGGGCCCGGTCTCACGGGAAGCGGAAGGATCTCCTCGGCACGGGCCGGGCCGCCGGACGGCCGCATGACCCCGGGGGTAATCGACGGGCTCGGCCGACGGCGGGATCGTGGAGTCACCGGGTTCCGGCCGGCGCGCTCCTGCCCGGAACCCGCGACCTCCCCGGCCGGCCGGAGTGCCGCCGCCGGGCCGTACCGCCCCATGACCGCGACGGAGGGTGCTTCACCATGGCCACGACCCAGCTCACCGCTCTCGCCCGCACCGACGAGCCGCACACCGCGCTGCGCCGCTTCCTCGCCCTGGACGCCGTCGTCACCGGCGCCAACGGACTCGCCTACCTCGCCGCCGCCGGGCCGCTCGGCCGCTTCCTGGGCGTCGACGCCGGACTGCTGCGCGCCCTGGGCGCGTTCCTCACCGTGTTCGCCGCTCTCGTGGCGGTCCTGGCCCTCGGCGCACGACCCGCGGCGGTCCCGGTCCGGGCGGTGGTGGAGGCCAACCTCGCCTGGTCGGGCTTGAGTCTCCTCGCCCTGGTCGCGTGGCTGTCGCCGACCGGACCGGGCGCGGTGTGGACGGTGCTGCAGGCGGGCACGGTGGCCGGCTTCGCCGTACTGCAGCACCTCGCGCTCAAGGCGCGCCACGAGGGGGCCACCGCGCCCTGAGCATCGGTCAGGTAATGGCGCCGCGCAGGAACTTGCCCGTCGCCGGGTCGGCCGGGAGGAACGTCTCGATGGCCAGCTCGGCGACGGTCACGTCCATCGGCGTGTTGAACGTGGAGATCGACGACACGAACGACAGGGTGTGCCCCTCGTGCTCGATCAGCAGCGGAAGCGCGAAGTGCGGTACCGCTCCCGCCGGTTCACTCGTACGCGACGGTCCGCCGACGCCCTCGGCCAACGGGTAGGCGGACACCTCCTCGTACAGCGCGCGCAGCTCCGGCGAGCGCTGCAGAGCGATCTGACGCTCCATCTGATGCAGCAGGTGCCCACGCCACTCCCGCAGGTTGCGGATGCGCGGCGCGAGGCCCTTCGGGTGCAGCGTCAGCCGCATGGCGTTCAGCGGGGGCGCCAACAGCTCCTCGTCGACGCCGTCGAGCAGCATCGCGATCCCCCGGTTCGCGGCCACCACGGAGTACAGCCCGTCGACGACCAGCGCCGGATACGGCTCATAACCCCGGATCAGCCGCTCCACCCCCTCCCGCAGCGCCTCCAGCGACGGATCCTCCAGCGGGGTCTCCGGGTAGCGCGGGGCATAACCCGCCGCCAGCAGCAGCGCGTTGCGTTCCCGCACCGGCACCTCCAGGTGCTCGGCCAGCCGCAGCACCATCTCCTCGCTGGGCCGGGAGCGGCCGTTCTCGACGAAGCTGATGTGCCGCGCCGAGGACTCCGCGCGCAGCGCCAGGTCCAGCTGGCTGACCCGTCGCCGCTCACGCCAGGCCCGCAGCAGCGGTCCGACGCCCTGGACGGCGGAGGAGGACGGGGTGGTGGCGGGCGCGGTCGGGGCAGTGGTCATATACATGACCGTAGCCGAGAAGGCGCGGCCAGGGGGGTGCGGTCGCGTCGGCGACCAGGACCCCGACGCCTACCTGTGGCAGGCTGAAACCGGTACGCGACGACGAGGAAGGGAGCTGGGACATGCCCGCCGAAGCACTGTCGCAGAAGGAGATCGAGGACCGGCTCGCCGAGCTGCCCGGCTGGTCCGTCGAGGGCGGCCGCCTCACCCGGACCTTCCGTCTCGCGTCCCACTTCGCCGCCACCGCCCTGGTCACCCACATCGCCCAGGTCCAGGAGGAGCTCGACCACCACTCGGACCTGACCCTGGGGTACAACACGGTCGTGCTGGCGGTGCACACCCACAGCGCCGGCGGCGCCCTGACCGGCCTCGACTTCGAGCTCGCGCACCGCGTCGAAGCCCTCGCGCCGGCGCACGGTGCCGACTGAACCCGGCCGATCACCGAGGGACGGACCCAGGGACGGGGGGACCCACGTGCTCGACTACGAGAAGGAAGCGGCCGTCTACGACGGGCTGCGCGGCGGTGAGCCCAGGGCCGAGGCGGCCGCCGAGGCCGTCCTGGGCCTGGTTCCGCGACAGCGCGGAGGCCGGTGGCTCGACGTCGCCTGCGGCACCGGCATCGTGACCCGCCGCCTGGCCGCGGCGCGGCCCGACACCCGGGTGGCCGGGGTGGACCTGGCGCACGCGATGGCGCGGACCGCCGCCGCCCGCCTCCCCGGCGCGGTAGTCGTCGCCGACAGCAGGCGGCTGCCGTTCCCGGACGCCGCGTTCGACGCCGTGTCCAGCGTGTGGCTGCTGCACCTTCCCGACGAGGCGGCGGACGTCCACCGGATCGTCTCCGAGTGCGCCCGGGTGCTGCGGCCGGGCGGGGTGTATGTGACGACGGTCGACAAGGGCGCTGCCCACAACGTGGGGAGTGACATCGATGGCGTTCTCTCCGCCCGCCCGCGCAGCACCGCACGGGACGCCGCGCACATCGTCGAGGCGTACGCCGCCGACCAGGGCCTGACCCCGGCCGGGCAGGCCCGCTTCCCCGGCCGGGGCCAGGGCCGCAGTCCCCGCCGGGCCATTGCCGACCTGCGACGCGGCTGGTTCCTCACGCTCCCGCCGGGGGATCCGCGGACGGACGACTTCGCCGACCGCCTGGCCGCCCTGCCCGACCAGGACCGGCCGCGCCCGGACCCGGTGTTCACCCTGCGGGCGTTCCGGAAGCCGGCGCGGCGGGCCCCTGACGGCTGAACCCCGGCAACCGGCCGGTCCCCAGGCCGCCCCAGCCGCTCCCTCCCGCCTCTCCCGGGGGCGGGAAGTCGCTGCCGCGGTGGTCGCGAACCTGTCCGTCCCCGGAGCGGAAGCCGGACCCGTGCGCGCCGCTCATGAGAGGCCTCCGGTACTTCCCTCGGGCAGACTGTCCGTCAAGTAGCTGTGCAGATCGGGGATGTCGGGTGAGAGCAGGTGGCGCACCCAGGCGTCGCGCTCGTGCTGGATCGGGGGCAGCTCCCAGACGCAGCCGATCCACGGCCTGTCCACCGGAACGAAGTGCGTGGGGTCGCGGTCGGGGCAGCCGAGCACCGGCTGCCCGGCCGCGGCGCCGCGGAAGTGCAGGACGTTGTCCCATACCCAGCTGTAGGCATTGAGGTAGGTACCGCCGTCGCCGCCCTGGTGCAGGACGACGAACGTCGCCGGGGGAGTGTCGTCGAGATCCGGCAGCAGGGTCGGCAGGATCCTGTATGCGGCATCCTGCACATCGGCGGCGATCCCCGCCGGGTCGGCGGTCACGTGGTAGCGCTTGATCCGCCGTCCCGCGAGCGCGATCGGCGGCGGGACGGTCAGCAGTTTCTCCTGGAAGGCCATGACCGCGACGCTAGGGCGACTTCACTGACATCCTGTGTCAGTGAAGTCCGGCCGACTCGTCTCGATCCTGCTCCTGCTGCAGACCAGGGGCCGGATGACCGCCGCCCAGCTCGCCGCGGAGCTGGAGGTCTCGGTCCGCACGGTCTACCGGGACGTGGAGGCGCTGAGCGCGGCCGGTGTGCCGCTGTACGGCGACGCCGGTCACGCCGGCGGCTACCGGCTGCTCGGCGGCTACCGCACCCGCCTGACCGGTCTCACCGCCGACGAGGCCGAGGCACTCTTCCTCGCCGGGCTCCCCGGACCGGCCGCCGAGCTGGGCCTCGGCGACGTGCTCGCCGCCGCCCGGCTCAAGGTGCGCGCCGCGCTCCCGGCGGAGCTGCGTCCCCACGCCGACCGGATCAGCGGCCGCTTCCACCTCGACGCTCCCGGCTGGTACGCCGAGGGGGACGAGGTACCGCTCCTGCCCGCGGTGGCGGACGCGGTGTGGAACAACCGTGTCCTGGATGTCGTATACCGCCGCTGGCGGGAGCCAACCGACGTGCGGCGCCGCCTGGAGCCGTACGGACTCGTGCTCAAAGCCGGGCGCTGGTACGTCGTCGCCGCCCCGGGACCGCGCACCTACCGGGTCGACCAGATCCTCGAACTGACCACGCGGGACGAGGTGTTCACCAGACCCGGCGACTTCGACCTGGCCGGGTACTGGGCTGCCTGCCGGCGCGACTTCCACGACCGGCTGCACCGCGCCGAGGCCCTGGTCCGCCTCGCTCCCGGAGTGCACCTGACCGGGGCGGCCGGCCGTGCCGTGGACGACGGCGGCCGCACGGACCCCGACGGCTGGACCGTCGCCCGGGTGCCCATCGAGTCCGTCGACCACGCCCACGCCGAGTTCCTCCGGCTCGGCGCCGGCATCGAGGTGCTCCGGCCGGTCGCACTGCGCGCGCGGATCGCCCGGACGGCCACCGAACTGGCCCGGCTGTACGGCAACCCGGCGGACCCCGGCGACGACTGACAGGACACAACCTGTCCGCTCTCACGGGAGGTCACGTCTCGTGCAGCACCCGCAGCCGCACCCCCGCAAGCACCGCAGACGCCGTACCCTCGTCCTCACCGCGCTGACCGCCTCGGCCGCCCTGGTCGGCACCGGGCTGACCACCCTGGGCGCGGCCACCGCCGAGGCGGCCACCGCCCGGCAGGTGGAGGCCCTCGACCGGGGCGTGGTGAGCGTCCACACCACCGACGGCAACCTGGTCAGCTGGCGGTGGCTCGGCACCGACCCCGGCGACATCGCCTTCAACCTCTACCGGGCCGGCACCAAGGTCAACTCCGCGCCGATCACCGGCTCCACCGACTACTTCCACGCCGCCGCGCCCGCCCACGCCGACTACACCGTCCGCGCGATCGTCGACGGCGTGGAGCAGGGCGACTCCGTCCACGCCGTCCAGTTCCGCTCCGGCTACAAGGACGTGCCCCTCTCCCCGCCCGCCGGAGGCACGACCCCCGACGGTGTCGCGTACTCCTACGAGGCCAACGACGCGAGCGTCGGCGACCTCGACGGCGACGGCGCCCTGGACATCGTCCTCAAGTGGCAGCCGACGAACGCCAAGGACAACTCGCAGTCGGGATACACCGGCAACACCGTCGTCGACGGCGTCAGGCTGGACGGCACCCGGCTGTGGCGGATCGACCTGGGCCGCAACATCCGTTCCGGCGCGCACTACACACAGTTCCAGGTGTACGACTACGACGGCGACGGCCGGGCCGAGGTGGCGATGAAGACGGCCGACGGCACCCGGGACGGCACCGGCGCCGTCATCGGCAGTTCCTCGGCCGACCACCGCAACTCCAGCGGCTACGTGCTGTCCGGGCCGGAGTACCTGACCATGTTCGACGGCCGGAGCGGGCGGGCCCTGCAGAGCGTCGGATACGTGCCGGCGCGCGGCTCGGTGTCGTCGTGGGGCGACTCCTACGGCAACCGCGTCGACCGCTTCCTGGCCGGCACCGCCTATCTCGACGGCTCCCGTCCGTCGCTGATCATGGCACGCGGCTACTACACCCGGACCGTGATCGCGGCCTGGGACTGGCGCAACGGATCCTTCACCCGCCGCTGGACCTTCGACACCAACTCCTCCACCAACGCCGGCCGGGGCTACGACGGCCAGGGTTCGCACAGCCTCTCCGTCGGGGACGTCGACGGCGACGGCAAGGACGAGATCGTCTACGGCGCGATGGCGGTCGACGACGACGGCCGGGGCCTGTGGACCACGAGGACCGGTCACGGCGACGCCCAGCACCTCGGCGACCTCGACCCGTCGCACCCCGGTCTGGAGTACTTCAAGGTCTCCGAGTCCAGGAACCAGCCGGCCGAGCTGTACATCGATCCGGCTAACGGCGCGGTGAACTGGAAGCTCTCCCCGTGCTGCGACAACGGGCGCGGCGTCGCCGGCGACATCTGGGCCGGCAACGACGGCGCCGAGGTCTGGTCCGCCTCCGACACCGCCGTCCGCGACGAGGCCGGCGCCGCCAAGGGACGCGAGCCGTCCAGCGTCAACTTCCTGTCGTGGTGGGACGGCGACCCCGTCCGTGAACTCCTCGACGGCACCCACATCGACAAGTACGGGCCGTCCGGCGACACCCGCCTGCTGACCGGGTACGGCGTGCACTCCGCCAACGGCACCAAGGCGACCCCCTCGCTGTCCGGGGACATCCTGGGCGACTGGCGCGAGGAGGTGATCTGGCCCACGTCCGACAACCGGGCCCTGCGCATCTACTCGACGCCCTACGAGACGACGACCCGGATCACGACCCTGCTGCACGACACCATGTACCGCACGGGGCTCGCCTGGCAGAACACCGCGTACAACCAGCCGCCCCACCCGAGCTTCTTCCTCGGCGACCGCATGGCCACGGCGCCCCGACCGGCCGTGTACACGCCCTGACGCACCACCGCCGAGGCCCCTGACCCGGAAAGCCCCACAGGCCGGTCCGTGAAGGGCGTGGTGGGTGGCCGCCGGGAGCGGCCACCCACCACGCCGGGGGTGTCAGAGCACGGCGCAGGTCCGGTCACCCATCCGGAACGCCGTGGGTTCGGTGTTCGACCCGGTCCAGCTGCCCGTGAACCCGAAACTCACCGAGGAGCCCGCCGCCACGTCGCCGTTCCAGCCGGCGTTCTGCACCGTCACCGCCGAACCCGACTGCGTGAACCGGGCGTTCCACAGCTGTCCGACGCTCTGCCCGTTCGGGAAGGCCCAGTCGAGCGACCAGCCGGACCACGGGGACGTGCCGGTGTTGGCCAGCTTGACGTCCGCCTGGAAGCCGCCCGACCACTCGTTGGTGATCTCGTACGTCACCGCGCAGGCACCCGTGGGGGCAGGGGGCGGGTCCGTACCGCCGTCGTCGCCGCCCCCGTCGTCCCCGCCGCCGTCGCCTCCGCCGTTCGGGTCGGAGGTGTCGCCGTAGATCACGCCCCGGCCGTTGGTGGAGACGTACACCCGGCCGTAGACCCGCGGATCGCCCGTGATCGCCGCGCCGGTCCAGCCCCACTGATGGGCGTCGTCGTTGACGCGCGTCCAGGTCGCGCCCTGGTCCGTCGACCGGAAGATGCCGCGCACCCCGCCGATCTTCGCGCTGGTGTACAGCGTCTGGTAGGTGGCACCGGCAGCCGCCTTGCCGAAGCCGACGGTGTCGGCCTGTTCCACACCGGACAGCTTGGTGAAGGTCGCCCCGGCGTCCGTGGAGTGCCACAGCCCGTACGCCCCGTCGCTCGCGCCGCCCGCCAGCCAGACGTCGCCCTTCGTGCCGGGCAACGCCTTGAAGCGGACGCTGTCGCCGCCGGGCAGGCCGGTCGCGGCGGACGCGGTGAAGGTGGCCCCGCCGTCCTCGCTGACGTAGAACTTCCCCGACTTGAAGCCGTAGAAGGTCAGCGGGTCGACCCGGTCGGACTCCACGATCGCGCCCGCGGGGATTCCGCTCGACGCCGACCACGACGTCCCGAAGCCCGTGGTGTGCTGCACGCCGGTGCCGTTCGGACTCCACACGAACCGGCTGCCGTCCGCCGCCGCGGCCACCGTGCCGCCGCCGCTGACCCCCGAGGGGTCGCTGCCGGCGAACCAGTGGGCACCGTTGTCGGTGGAGAACGCGACGTGCGGCCCCGAATCCAGATCGCCCACCCGCACCACCGTGTTCGGGTCGGTCTCGGCGTAGTCGAGACTCGTGGTCGTGGTGAAGACCGGCGCGGTGTACATCATCGACGGCACCTCGGTCAGGTCCGTGTGCCGGAAGCCGCCGATGTCACCCAGCGCGCTGAGCAGCGGGGCGCCGGACGGGGGCGAGGCGAGGTCGTTGACCGCGGTCTCCTCCAGCCCGCGCACCATCGGCTTGATGGTGAACGTGCCGCCGCCGTCCCACTCGGTGAGGTTCTCGGTGCCGTAGATCGTCGCGCCCGTGCCGTACATCATGCGGTCGGAGTCGAACGGGTCGATTTCCAGCGCCTCGGTCATCCAGCCGAGTTTGGGTGTCTGCTCGGGCGGCTGCGGGTCGGCGTTCCAGGTGAGCCAGGGCGAGGACGAGACGTCCATGGTGTAGCGGTTCGCCCGGTCGGGATACGAGGTGTAGTCCCAGGCCTTGGACCAGGTGGCACCGCTGTCGGTGGAGCGGAAGAGCTGGGTGTCGGGCCACCAGGAACTGTAGGCGGTCGTCATGAGCGTGCCGGGGTCCCGGCGGTCGACGGTCAGTCCGCTGAAGCCGTAGTAGGTGTCGGCCTCGGCCACGGGGCTGATGTCCGTCCAGGTGCCGGTAGCCGTGGCATACCGCCAGAGCTGCCCCTTGCCGCCGTCGTAGGGACCCCCCTTGTCGCTGTATGCGATGTACAGATAACCGTTGACCGCATCCAGGACACCCTTGTGCGGCAGGTATCCGGTCGGCTGTCCACCGATCCGCTGCCAGGTGACCCCCGCGTCCGTCGACCGGTACACCGCGTTGTCCTTGTCGGCGACCCCGACGTAGATCGTCTTCGTCGCGCTGCCCGGCGTCCCCGTGGACTCGTCGAACGTCGCCCAGACGATGCCCTGGTTGTCGGAGGCGTACCCGCTGGTGTCGCTGGGATCCTGTACGTAGTTGCCGGGATTCGGGAACGCGGTCACCTGCGCCCAGGTCACCCCCGAGTCCGTGGACCGCCACAGCCCCTTGCCGCTGGGCGCGCCCAGGTACAGCACACTGTCCTTGTTCGGGTCGATCGCCAGGCGCTCGCCCATGCCCCGGCCCGGCATGTTGCCGCCCAGCTTGAACGGCAGATCGGCCTTCTGCCAGCTCGCGCCCCGGTCCCCGGAGCGCAGGACCGCCCCGTTGCCCGGATCCCAGCTGTTGGTGTACGTGCCGACCGCCGCGTACACCTTGTCCGGATCGACGGGGTCGGAGGCCAGGCTCACCACCCCCGTGTGGCCCCAGCGGTCCCAGCCGACCGAGTCCAGCAACGGCGTCCAGCTCTTGCTCGACTCCTGCCACCGGTACGCGCCGCCGATGTCGGTGCGGGCGTACGCCAGGTTGCGCTCCGTGCGGTTGAAGACGATGCCGGGGACGAAGCCGCCCCCGTCGATGCGCGCGTTCTTCCAGGTGTACGACTCGGCGGCCGGACTCGCCTCGGCCGCCCGGTCCGCGGCGAGCGCGGGCGGGCTGCCCGCGAGCAGACCGGCGGCCAGCGCCAGTACGGCCGTCAGGATGCGGGTTCTTCGCACGGTGGGGGTCCTTCCCTCACGAAGCCGTGTCAGGGGTGGGGGCACGACGACCGGGCGGTCCCCACAGCGGGAAGGGGACCGCCCGGCGCGCTACGCGGAGCGAGAGCGGGGCTTACTCGAGGAGCTCCGCGTACGAGCCCATGGCAAGGGCGATGTCCGCCTGGGCCCAGAACCGGTGGTACGTGAACACGGGCGCCGCTCCGCCCGCGAGGTAGCTCTCGATCTTCGACCAGGCCGGGTCGTCCTGGTAGAAGGACCGCAGCGAGGCGAACGTCGACGAGGAGTTGATCGCGTCGCCGTTCGGCATGGCGCCGCTGAAGCCGCTCGGGACGTAGACCGGGTCGTCGAAGCGGTTGTAGTCGGCGCGGGTCTCCGGGACGGCGATGCCCAGGCTGTCCTGGTAGTTGTCCCACATGCCGTCGAGGAGCGCCTTGGCCGTGGTGGCGGCCTCGGTGTCACCGGAACGGTCCGCGTAGTACGTCAGGGTCTTTGCGTACGCCGCCGCCACGCCGACGTCGTTGGTGTAGTCGGCGACCGTGACGTGCAGGCCGTTGTTGGCGCCGGGGCTGGAGGCGTTCCAGGTGTCGGGCTGGCCCGACCACTGCAGCGTCGACGGGATGCGGAACGTGCCGTCCGGGTTGACCGTGGTCTCGGACAGCGCCCAGTCGACCCACTTGTCGAGGACCGCCTTGGCCGCCGCGTCACCCGTCTGCTGGTAGTACTCCGCCACGCGTTCCATGGACCACGCCTGGAAGCCGAACCACTGGTTGGACGGCGGGTCGTGGTAGACGGGCGCCTCGTCGTAGTACATCCCGTAGAAGGTCGACCTGCCGGCCGGCGGGGTCGCGTAGCGGCCCGCCCAGCTGTTGGTGGCGCCGCCCGCGATCGCGCCCTCACTGGACTGCAGCCAGCGGTAGAACTCGATCTGCCGCTGCAGCGACTTCGACCAGTCCGCCTGCCCCGTCGCCGACTTCGGCTTCAGGTCGGCGTAGCTGCTCAGCGCGTACGCGGCGAGCGGGTTCTGGTAGCCGCCGTGGACGTGGCTGGAGCCGATCCGCCACGCCCAGCCGGCGCTGGTGTCGGTGGCACCGCCCCAGGCGTAGTACCAGGACATCAGGTAGTGCGAGGCGTCCTTGCCGGTGCCTGCCGCGCAGGAGGAGGGCCCGACGCAGTTGCCGATCTTCTTGAAGTACTTGTCGTACATCGAGTAGCGCAGGTAGTCGCCCATCTTCGCGGCCTTGGCGACGGTCGCGGAGACCTGGCTCTTCTTGCCCTGCTCGCCGGCCCACTTGTCGGCCCAGTACGCCGCCTGCACCGCACGCGCGTCGGCGTCCGGGGCGTTGGTGAACTTCCACTGCTTGGCGTAGGAGGCGTCACCGGTGAACAGGTCGAGGTAGCCGTTCGGGCCGCCGTACCTGAACTGGTCGCAGGTCGGCTGCGGCACCGTCTCCCACACCGACTCCTGCACGCCGCGCTGGAAGGTGTTGATGTACGACGGTCCGGTCGCGGTCGGGCCGGCCTCGCACTTGCCGGGCTCGTTTCCGTAGCCGTAGACGTTGTCGACGTCCTGCAGCCAGTGCATACCGTAGACGTCGTCCGTGCCGTATGCGGTCTTCAGTTCACCGGCGATCGGATCCGATCCCACCGACACCCCGGAGTCCAGCTGCGCCGGGTACTCGTTCGGCGTGTCCAGCTCGGGTGCGTAGGTGGCCGGCTTGGAGGCGTTGTAGAAGGAGTTCGTCGGCTGGTCGGCGTGGGTGGGGATCATGTATTTCTCCATGGTGTCCCACGCACCGTTGAACTTGGACCAGTCACCCGTGACCTTGCCGTACATGGCCTGCAGCCACAGCAGGTAGCTGTACGCCTCGGACGTGGTCTCGTGCCCGTGGTCCGGCGCCTCGACGATCAGCGTCTCCACCGAGTGGTACGGGATGCCCTCGGGGGAGAAGTAGCCGTTCGCCGGGTTGGTGATCTTCCCGTACAGGTCCAGGAAGCGGGCGTCGTACTCCTTGGCCCCCGCCAGCTCGGTGACGGTGACCGACGCCTTCGCGTGCCCGTTCGCCGACGACTCGAAGGTGGCCGAGCCCGTGCCGGAGGAATCGGCGCTGATCCGCACCGTCTGCCCGGTGTTCCAGTTCGACCGGGTGAAGGTGAGCGAGGCACCGCCGGACACCGTCAGTCCGGAGTTGCCGCTCGCCCGGGTGGTGGTGACGGTCACGTCGGACGACGGCTGTGTCGACAGCTTCACCTCGTACGTGCCCGACTCGCCCTGCCTGACCGCGAGTTGGTTGGTGGACACCACGATCGCCGGTCCCGAGGCGACCTGGATGCCGACCGGGGCCGACTCCGCCGAGGCGCCCAGGCTGTCGTAGGCCTTCGCCAGCAAAGAATGACTGCCCACGGTCAACCCGGAGGCCGAGAGTGTGTACGGAGCGCTGGTGTCCGTGCCGAGCAGCGTGGTGTCGTCGTAGAACTCGACCTTGGAGATGCTCGCGTCGTCCGCGGCCGCGGCGGTCGCCGCGAGCGGTACGGCGTCGCCCTGGCTGTAGACCGCGCCCGGCGCCGGGCTGGTCAGCACCGTGATCGGCGGCTGGTGGGCGCCGACGCAGGGCGTGCCGTTGATCGCGAAGCTCGTCGGAGCGGCGTTGGTGCCGCTGTAGGTGAACTGCGCACCCGTGCTCACGGCCGCGCCGGCGGCGATGGTGCCGTTGTACGGGGCGTTGCGCACGGTGATCTGACTGCCCGACTGCGACCAGGTGCCGTTCCAGCCGTTGGACAGCCGCTGGTTGCCGGTGTAGCCGTACGTCAGGGTCCAGCCGTTGATGGAGTCGGTACCGCGGTTGGTCAGGGTGAGGTCCGCGGTGAAGCCGGAACCCCAGTCGTTGGTCTTGTAGTCGACGCTGCACTGAAGTGCAG
The DNA here is from genome assembly GCF_057707805.1 of Streptomyces sp. bgisy159. Taxonomy (NCBI): domain Bacteria; kingdom Bacillati; phylum Actinomycetota; class Actinomycetes; order Kitasatosporales; family Streptomycetaceae; genus Streptomyces; species Streptomyces sp. bgisy159. Next base: position 15,895 of record NZ_JBYIQX010000041.1, read on the forward strand.
CCGCCTGGGCGGGAGTCGACAGTGTGCTCAGGGTGGCCAGGGGGAGCGCGAGGGCCGCCACGGCGGCGGTCCACAGGCGCCGCGCCGTGCGGCGTCTGCGTTGGGGATGCATGTGCTGGTTCCTCCTTGCGGCTCGGGAGAAGGTGGGCGCGGAGCAACAAGCCTTGAACCAGTGGGAGCGCTCCCATAGTGAGGACGACGCTACGGACGGTCAAGATGCTTGAAGAGTCGAAAAAATTTCACCGGCCGTCATTGAGCGAAAGTCAGGGAAAATCGGCGGCTCCCCTGTTCTTTGCCGGCACTTGGCGCTAGCTTCTTGGACACCAGTGGGAGCGATTCCATCAGTCGACGCGTCCGCCACGACGCGCCTGAGCTGCAAGGAGTCGCTCATGCGACACCCCCCGCCTTCAGTACTTTTAGCCGTGGCCTGTGACGTCGACCCCGTCGCGGGGTCGACGCCGTCGGCAGTCACGGCTGAGGGAGCCGCGCCTGCCCGCACGGTGGAGTACTCGGTCACCGGCCAGTGGGACGCCGGCCTCCGAGCCGCCGTTCGGAACACCGACCACGTGGCCGCCCTGAGCAGTTGGAGCCCGACCCTCGATTTCGTCGACGGCCGGCCGGTCACCCGTGGCTGGAACGCCTGGGGGCCGCAGTCCGGTGCCTCCGTCACCGCGGCGAACGAGAGCTCCGACGGTTCGCTCGGCACCGGCACCAGCACCGGCGTTCGCGTCGGCGTCGGCGTCAGTGCCGGCTTCCTGGCAACGAAGGCGGGGGCAACACGGTACCGACGGCGTTCCCGCTCGACGGCACAGCCTCTAACACCGACACCGACACCGAGCTCACGCCCACACGCACGCACACGCCCACCCCGCCCACGCCGGCCTGCCGGACCACCGGCCCGGCGGGCGATCTCACCGCCGCCCGGCGCGTGGACGACCGTCCTGCCCGCTGCGCGGAGCGCTGCTGGAACTCCATCCCCGCCCCCGTGCGGGCCCAAGTGCCGCTGGTGGCCGGGGACAACGGTGAGAACCGCTGCTCGCACGGTTTCGTCGACCGCGTCATGAACTGGTTCGACGACCGGGACCTGTCGTACCTCGGCTGGACCTGGAACACCTGGGACTGCTCCTTGGTCCCTCGCTGATCTCCGACCATGCCGGAACGCCGACGGCGTACGGCATCGGGCTGCGCGACCACCTGCGCTCGCTCGACGGACAACACCCGCAACCACGAAGGAACCCGCACTCATGAGTCGTACCAGAACAGCGATGCTCGCTGCCATGGCGCTGGTCGCCGGCGCCTCGGGAACCGCGCTCGCGGCCGCGGACCCCGGCGGCGTCGGCCTGGCCGCCGTCCCCTGCACCGTCGACTACCAGGTCCAGAACGACTGGGGCTCCGGATTCACGGCCGCCGTCACCGTGACCAACAATGGCGCCGCCAAGTCCAGTTGGTCGGTGGCGTGGTCCTACGGCGGCAACCAGCGCGTCACCAACGGCTGGAACGCGCGGATCACCCAGAGCGGCACCGGTGTCACCGCCGCCAACGAGTCCTACAACGGCAGCCTCTCCACCGGTGGTTCGGTCAGCTTCGGCTTCCAGGGCACCTACAGCGGCAGCAACCCCGTCCCGGCCACCTTCACACTCGACGGCGTGACCTGCAACGTGGACGACGGCAGCGGGGGCGGCGACGGCGGCGGTGACGGCGGTGGCGACGGCGGCGGTGACGGGGGCGGTGACGGGGGCGGCGGCAACCCGTCCGACAAGGCCGACAACCCCTACGTCGGCGCCAAGGGCTATGTGAACCCGGAATGGTCGGCGAACGCCGCCGCCGAACCGGGCGGCAGCCGCATCGCCGACCAGTCGACCGCCGTCTGGCTGGACCGCATCGCCGCCATCGAGGGCGTCAACGGGGGCATGGGGCTGCGGGACCACCTCGACGAGGCGCTTCGGCAGAAGGGCTCCGACGAGCTGGTCATCCAGCTCGTCATCTACGACCTGCCCGGACGCGACTGCTCGGCGCTCGCCTCCAACGGCGAACTCGGCCCGACCGAGATCGACCGGTACAAGACCGAGTACATCGACCCGATCGCCGCCATCCTGTCGGACTCCAAGTACGCCGGGCTGCGGATCGCCACCGTCATCGAGCCGGACTCGCTGCCCAACCTGGTCACCAACGCGGGCGGCACCGCCGGAAGCACCGACGCCTGCGCGACGATGAAGGCCAACGGCAACTACGAGAAGGGCGTCAGCTACGCCCTCGACCAGCTGGGCGCCATCCCGAACGTCTACAACTACATCGACGCCGGCCACCACGCCTGGATCGGCTGGGACACCAACCTCGACCCGTCCGTCCAGGAGTTCTACAAGACCGCGACCTCCAACGGCGCGAGCGTGAGCGACGTCGCCGGCTTCATCGTGAACACCGCCAACTACGGCGCCACCAAGGAGCCCTACGTCAAGATCGGCGACTCGGTGAACGGGCAGACCGTGCGCCAGTCCAAGTGGATCGACTGGAACTGGTACGTGGACGAGCAGTCCTTCGCGCAGGCCCTGCGCGACAAGCTCGTCGCGGCCGGCTTCGAATCCGGTCTCGGCATGCTGATCGACACCTCGCGCAACGGCTGGGGCGGCTCGGCCCGGCCCGCCGGCCCGGGTGCGACGACCTCGGTGGACAGCTACGTCGACGGCGGCCGCATCGACCGCCGCATCCACGCCGGCAACTGGTGCAACCAGAGCGGTGCCGGCCTCGGCGAACGTCCCACCACGGCCCCGGCCGCCGGGATCGACGCCTACGTGTGGGTCAAGCCCCCGGGTGAGTCGGACGGCGCCAGCTCCGCCATCCCCAACGACGAGGGCAAGGGCTTCGACCGTATGTGCGACCCCACCTACGGGGGTAACGCGCGCAACGGCAACAACCCGTCGGGCGCCCTGGCCGACGCTCCGGTGGCCGGGCACTGGTTCTCCTCCCAGTTCCAGCAGCTGATGCAGAACGCGTACCCGCCGCTGCCCTGATCGGCTGAACCGACTCGTGATCCGCCGGGGCCGCCTTACCGTCCTCCGCCCGGCACCCCGGCGGATCACGGCCGGGCCTTGCGCCGCAGGGCCCGGATTTTGCCGTAGCCGCAACAGGAGTGGCCTCCCTCCGGTCCGTCGGCGCACGCTGTCGGCATACCGGAGGAGAGGCTGAGCACATGGCGCACGAGCAGCACGAGACCCACCCGCACCCGCACGGCACGGAGCACGGCCCGGCGCACCACCCCGGCCGGGACACCGGACACGGTTCCGAGGAGAGGGACCGTCCCGGTCCCGGTCGGGAGCGTGGTCATGCTCCGGACGACGGCCATGGGCACGGCCACGGGCACGGCCACGGCCACGGCACCGAGGTCGACTGGGCGGAGATGGCCGCGCACCTGGAGGCCGAGGCCGAACTCTTCACCCCGATGTACGAGCGTGCCCTGGCCTGGCTGGGCAAGGAGGTGACCGAACCGGGACTGATCGTCGACGTGGGCAGCGGGCCCGGCGTGATCTCCTGCCTGTTCGCGGAGACCTTCCCCGGGGCACGGGTGGTGGCCGCCGACGGCTCCGAGCCCCTGCTCCGACGGGCCCGTGACCGGGCCGCCCGGCTGGGCCACGGAGACCGCTTCGACACCCTCGCCGGCGAACTCCCCGACGCCCTGGACGACTTGGACTACCCCGCGGACCTGATGTGGGCGAGCCGCAGCCTGCACCACCTGGGCGACCAGCGTGCCGCTCTGGCGGCGTTCGCTGGACGGCTCGCTCCCGGCGGCACCCTGGCGATCATGGAGGGGGGCCTGCCGACCCGCTTCCTCCCCCGGGACCTCGGCTTCGGCCGGCCGGGCATCGAGGCTCGGCTGGACGCTCTGCAGACCGACTGGTTCGCCCGGATGCGCGCCGAGCTTCCCGACTCCGTCGCCGAGACCGAGGACTGGCCCGCCCTGCTCGCCGCCGCCGGCCTGAAGCACACCCGGACCCGCAGTTTCCTCCTCGATCTGCCCGCCCCCGTCTCCGACCGGGCCCGCGACTTCGCCGGGACCGTGCTGTCCCGGGTACGAGACCGGCTCGGCGACGAACTCGACGCGCAGGACAGGGCCGCGCTGGACCGGCTCCTGGATCGGCAGGACACGGCGAGTGTGTACCGTCGTCCGGATCTGTTCGTGCTGACGGCGCACACGGTGTACACCGCCGTCCGGCCGGGATAGCGCGTGCGCCAGGGGTGCAGGGGTGCAGGGGTGCAGGGGTGCCAGGGCTGCCACAGCTGACGGGGCTCCCTTGTGTCGTAGTCGTCAGCCGGGCCGTCAGCCGGGGTTGACCTGGAGAGCGCTCCAAGTGATGGACTCCCGTCGTCCGCACCACGCATATGGGGGTACACACATGAGCCACTCACCGGTCGCACTGATCACCGGCGGCGGCAGCGGTATCGGCGCCGCGGTGGCGCGGCGGTTGCTCGACGCCGGTCACCGGGTCACCGTCACCGGGCGTGGCGAGGAGCGGCTGCGCGCGTTCGCCGAGGACCTCGGCAAGCCCGACGGGCTGTTGACGATCGCCGGCAGCGCGTCCGACTACGGCCATGTACAGTCGGCGGTCGACCGTACACTGCACGCCTTCGGCCGACTGGACACCGTCGTCGCCAACGCCGGTGTCGCCACCCACGATTCGGTGGCCACCGGCGATCCGGCCGACTGGCCGGAGATGGTCCTCACCAACGTCCTGGGGCCCGCGCTGCTCGTCCGCGCCTCCGTCGAGGCGCTCAAGGAGACCCGGGGCCGGATCGTCCTGGTGGGCAGCGTCGCCGGTTTCGTCAACACGCCGGGCAACCTCTACGGGGCGACCAAGTGGGCGGTGACCGGCCTGGCCGAGAACACTCGCCGCGAGGTCACCGAGCACGGCGTCGGGGTGACCCTGATCGCACCCGGGCGGGTCGAGACCCCGTTCTGGGACGGCCGCGGCAGCCTCCCGCCCGGCCGCCTGCTGACGGCTGATCAGATCGCCGACTCGGTCGTCTGGGCCGTCCGGCAGCCCGACGGGGTCGACGTCAACACCGTCGTCGTACGCCCCCTCGGCCAGCCCAACTGACGGAGCGCGGAGGTGGCACACCGACGGGCCGGCGCAGAAGGCGTCGGCCCGTCGGGAAGGCGCGGCTCGGTCCGCGTCGAACGCTCAGCCCACGTCGAACGACGCCGGGTCCGGGCCGATGCGCCGGTCCTCGTTCAGCGCGCTGATCGCGGCGAGGTCCTCGTCGTCCAGGCTGAAGTCGAAGACGCTGATGTTCTCCGTGATGCGGGACGGCGTCACCGACTTGGGGATGACGACGTTGCCGACCTGGAGGTGCCAGCGCAGCACGACCTGGGCGGCGGTGCGACCGTGCTTCCGCGCGATGGCCACGATGGCCGGGACCTCCAGCAGGCCCTTGCCCTGGCCCAGCGGCGACCAGGCCTCGGTGGCGATGCCCTGCTCGGCGTGGTACTCGCGGGCCTCGTGCTGCTGCAGGTGGGGGTGGAGTTCGATCTGGTTGACCGCCGGAATGACCGACGTCTCGCCGATCAGCCGCTTCAGGTGCTCCGGCAGGAAGTTGGACACGCCGATCGCGCGGACCCGGCCGTCGGCGTGCAGCTTCTCCAGCGCCTTGTAGGTGTCGACGTAGCGGTCGCGCTGCGGGAGCGGCCAGTGGATCAGGTACAGGTCGACGTGGTCCAGCCCCAGCTTGGCCAGCGACGTGTCGAACGCGCGCAGCGTCGAGTCGTATCCCTGGTCGCTGTTCCAGAGCTTGGTCGTCACGAAGATGTCCTCGCGGGGCAGGCCCGAGGCGGCGATCGCCTTGCCGGTGCCTTCCTCGTTGCCGTAGATCGCCGCTGTGTCGATGCTGCGGTACCCGGCCTCCAGCGCGGTGGAGACCGCCCGCTCCGCCTCGTCGTCCGGCACCTGCCAGACGCCGTAGCCCAGCTGGGGCATCTCGACGCCGTTGTTGAGGATGATCGGGGGGACCTTGCTGCTCACGAGCTCTTGATCCTTCGGTTGTCCGTCAGGTGGTACTCACATCGTCAACGATCACGAGGCGCCGTGCATTCCTGATCACGCAATCCCGCTCGTGCGATTCGGCCGGGCCGCGGTTCCCGAACGAGCGGTGCCGCGCTCCCCGGACGAAGCGTGCCCCGGTCCGCGTCCCGGGGGCAGCCACCGCACCGGCCCTAGGAGCCCCGGGAGTGGTACAGGGCGTCCACCTCCTCGGCGTACGCCTTCTCTATGGCCTTGCGCTTCAGCTTCAGGGACGGGGTGAGCAGGCCCTGCTCCTCGGTGAAGGGCTGCGCCAGGATACGGAAGGTGCGGATCGACTCGGCCTGGGAGACCAACGTGTTCGCGGCCACCACGGCCCGGCGCACCTCGGTCTCCAGATCGGGGTCGTGGACCAGCTCGGCCGGTTCCATCCGGGGCTTGCCGCTCATGTGCAGCCAGTGTTCGACGGCCTCCTGGTCGAGGGTGACCAGGGCGGCGACGAAGGGCCGGTCGTTGCCGACGACGACACACTGGTTGACCAGAGGATGCTCACGCACCCGCTGCTCCAGCAGGCCCGGGGAGACGCTCTTGCCGCCGGAGGTGACCAGGATCTCCTTCTTGCGGCCGGTGATGGTCAGGAAGCCGTCCGCGTCGAGGCTGCCGAGGTCGCCGGTGGCCAGCCAGCCCTCGTGCAGGGTCTGGTCGGTGGCCTTGGGATCGTTGAGGTAGCCCTGGAAGACGTTGGCGCCGCGCAGCCAGACCTCCCCGTCGTCCGCGATGTGCACGGTCACGCCGGGAATGGGCCGGCCGACGGTGCCGTAGCGGGTGCGGCCGGGCGGGTTGGCGGTGGCCGCGGCCGTGGACTCGGTCAGGCCGTACCCCTCGTAGATCTGGACGCCCGCGCCGGCGAAGAACAGGCCCAGCCGGCGGTCCATGGCCGAACCCCCCGACATCGCCTGCCGCACCCGGCCGCCCATGGCAGCGCGCACCTTGGAGTAGACGACCTTGTCGAAGAACTGGTGCTGCACGCGCAGCCCCGCCGAGGGGCCGGGACCGATGCCCCACGCCTTCGCCTCCACGGCGTCCGCGTAGGCCACGGCGACCTCGACGGCCTTCTCGAACGGTCCGCTCCTGCCCTCCCGCTCCGCCCTGCGCCGAGCCGCCTCGAACACCTTCTCGAAGATGTAGGGGACGGCCAGGAAGAACGTCGGCCGGAACGCGGCCAGGTCGGGCAGCAGCGCCGCAGCGTTGAGCTGCGGCTGGTGACCGAAGCGGACCTGGCCGCGGACCGCGGCGACCTGCACCATCCGGCCGAAGACGTGCGCGAGCGGCAGGAACAGCAGGGTCGCCGCCTCGTCCCCCTTGCGGGAGCGGAACACCGGCTCCCAGCCGTGGATCACCGCGTCCGCCTCGTGCATGAAGTTGCCGTGGGTGAGCAGGCAGCCCTTCGGGCGGCCGGTGGTCCCGGAGGTGTAGATGACCGTGGCGACCGAGTCGGGCGTGACCGCCTCGCGGTGCCGGTCCACCACCTCGTCCTCCAGGTGGGCGCCCGCGTCGTACAGCTCCTGCACCGCGCCCTCGTCCAGTTGCCACAGCCGGCGCAACCGGGGCAGGCGGTCGATGACCGTGGCGATGGTCATCGCGTGGTCCTCGTGCTCGACGACCGCGGCCGTCACCTCGGCGTCGTACAGCATCCAGTAGCACTGCTCGGCCGACGACGTCGGGTACACGGGCACCACCTGTGCGCCGATCGTCCACAGGGCGAAGTCGAACAGGGTCCACTCGTAGCGGGTACGCGACATGAGCGCGACCCGGTCGCCGAACCGCACACCCTGGGCCAGCAGGCCCTTGGCCAGTGCCAGCACCTCGTCGCGGAATTCCGCGGCGGTCACATCGCGCCACCGGCCCGCTTCGTCCTTGCGGCCCAGCGCGATGTGGCTCGGGTCGCGCTCGGCGTGCTCGAAGACGACGTCGGCCAGGCCGCCCACCGGCGGCGCCGACGCCAACGGAGGATTGGTGAACTCGTGCAAACCCGGCTCCCCGCTCTCTGGCCGCAGCGCCGTGAAAGCTACCCCACCGCGGCAGGGCGCGTCAGGGGGCGCGAAGGCGAGCGGTGCCGTCGTCGGTGCAGGTCAGGGGTGACTATATGGGCCCACATGGGGAAGGGTCGGACAGAAAACTGACCATTCAGTAAGTTTCGGTGCCGTGATCTCCACCGAATCCCCGTATCCCGCACACGCGTTCAGCGGGCGGGCTCACGGGCCTCGACCGTCACTTGCCTCAGCGTCCGGCGGACCGATTCCGTCACGCGGGGAGCGGGGAGCGGGGAGCGGGGAGCGGGCGGGCGGAAGGAGAGGGCGGGGTAGGGGCAGGGCGGGCGCGCCTACCGCCGGTGGAGCCGATCGCCGCCCGCCAGGATCGCCGCCGCGAGGGCGTCCGCCGCGTCCTGCGCGGTCGTCCGGCGTCGGCCGTGCACCAGCACGAAGTCGACCCGGCCGAGTTCCGGCAGACCGGCCCGGTCGGGTACGCGGACGAGACCGGGCGGGATCAGGCCGCGCGAGTGGGCCATCACGCCGAGACCGGCTCGGGCCGCCGCGATCAGCCCGTTGAGGCTGGTGCTGGTGCACACGATCCGCCACGGCCGGCCCTGCCGCTCCAGCGCCTCCAGCGCGAGCGCGCGGGTGATGCCGGGCGGCGGGAAGACGATCAGCGGCACGGGGCGTTCCGGATCCAGGCGCAGCCGGTCCGTGCCGATCCAGACGAGGCGGTCGTGCCAGACCGGTTCGCCGCGCGGGTCCTCGGGGCGCCGCTTGGCGAGGACCAGGTCGAGCTTTCCGGCCGCGAGCCGCTCGTGCAGGGTGCCGGACAGTTCCACCGTCAGTTCGAGGTCGACCTCCGGGTGCTCGTAGCGGAAGCTCTCCAGGATCTCGGGCAGCCGGGTCAGGACGAAGTCCTCCGAGGCGCCGAACCGCAGCCGGCCGCGCACCCGTGTGCCGGTGAAGTAGGCCGTCGCCTGTTCGTGGACCTCCAGGATCCGGCGAGCGAAGCCGAGCATGGCTTCGCCGTCCTCCGTGAGCCGGACGGAGTGGGTGTCCCGGCTGAACAGCGTCCGCCCGGCCGCGTCCTCCAGCCGCCGTACGTGCTGGCTGACCGTCGACTGGCGCAGTCCCAGCCGCCGCGCCGCCTGCGTGAAACTCAGCGTCTGCGCCACCGCGAGGAAGGTTCGCAGATGGGAGGGGTCATACATACCGCATACGGTAGCCGGTCATCACGCATCATGATGACAGTCAGAGCGGTATGACGGATTCCCGATCACCCCGAAGGGGAGGACCATGAGGAAGGGGAACCCTCCCCGGAGTACAGCGCCCGGACCAGCAAGTGGAGCACCGTGAGACGCCTGAAGTGGCCGAGCCGGCTGCCGATCGACCCGTACATCGTGCTGCTGCTCGGTACGGTCGGTCTGGCGGCCCTCCTTCCGGCGCGGGGTACGGCGGCCGACGTGGCCTCGGGGGCCTCCACGGTGGCGATCGCGCTCCTCTTCTTCCTCTACGGCGTCCGCCTGTCCACCCGTGAGGCGCTGGACGGCCTCCGGCACTGGCGTCTGCACGTCACCGTCCTGGCCTGCACCTTCGTCGTCTTCCCCGCGCTCGGTCTGGCGGCCCGGGGCCTGGTACCGGTCCTCTTGACCCAGCCCCTCTACCAGGGGCTGCTCTTCCTGACCCTCGTGCCGTCCACCATCCAGTCGTCGATCGCCTTCACCTCGATCGCCCGTGGGAACGTTCCCGCCGCGATCTGCGCCGGTTCCTTCTCCTCCCTCGTCGGCATCGTGATCACCCCACTGCTGGCGGCCGCCCTGCTCGGCGACGACGGGGGCGGCTTCTCGGCCGACTCGCTGGTCGAGATCGTGCTGCAACTGCTGACGCCGTTCCTGGCGGGGCAGGTGCTGCGCCGGTGGATCGGGGCCTACGTCGCGCGTCACCGCAAGGTGCTCGGCTACGTGGACCGCGGCTCGATCCTTCTCGTCGTGTACACGGCGTTCAGCGAGGGCATGGTGAAGGGCATCTGGCATCAGGTCAGCCCTCTCCGGCTCGGCGGGCTGCTGGTCGTCGAGGCGGTGCTGCTCGCCGTGATGCTGACCCTGACCTGGTACGGCGCCAAGGCGCTGCGCTTCGACCGGCAGGACCGCGTGACCATCCAGTTCGCGGGGTCGAAGAAGTCGCTCGCCGCCGGGCTGCCCATGGCCGGCGTGCTGTTCGGCGCGCAGGCCTCGCTCGCCGTGCTGCCGCTGATGCTCTTCCACCAGATGCAGCTCATGGTCTGCGCCGTCATCGCCAAGCGGCGCTCCCGTGACCCGCTGCCCGGTCCGGAGGACCGGACGGGCGAGGCCCACGATCCTGGGGCCGCCCGGCAAGACGCCGATGACTCGGCGCGGCAGGCCGGATCGCGCACCGAGGCCGGCGGCGGTGCGACCGCCGAGGCCGGCGACGGGGCGACCGCCGAGACACAGTCGGGTGCCGACACCCGCGCGGCGCGCTCGCGCTGAGGCCGTAGGCGAGCCGCCACGGTTCCCCGCCGCCCGCCGCCCGCCGCCCGCCGCCGTACAAGGTCCGCCGCGGCCCCCGAGCACTCGGGTCCACGGACCGGGCCGGGCTGGGCCGGCCCTCGTCATCGGACCGGGCCGGCCCTCGTCCCGCTCGCCTCGCTCGACCCCGCGGAACATGACCGGTTCATACGCCTGTTGAGCAGGATTTCCGGTACGGAGGGCTGATGGCGGATAACGTTCCGTCATGACCGCACCTCTCGCACTGGATCCCGCGCGCACCGCCCTCGTTCTCGTCGATCTCATGGACCGCATCGTCGCGTTGCCCCTGGAGCCCCGTAAGGGCACCGAAGCCCTGTGTGTCGCAGAGGAGCTGGCGACCGCGTTCCGTTCGGCCGGCGCCCCCGTCGTCCTGGTCCGGGTCGAACGCCCCGGTGCCGCGCAGCAACCGCCGGGCAGCGGCCTGGTCCAGGGACTGCTGCACGACGGCGACCTGGAGATCGTGAAGCGGACCCTCGGGGCGTTCCAGGCGACCGGCCTCGACGACGCACTGCGCAGGCGGGGGGTGGCCACCCTGGTGTTCGGCGGCATCGCCACCAACCTCGGCGTCGAGTCGACCGCCCGCGCCGCCGCCGACCTCGGCTACGAGCTCGTCTTCGTCGAGGACGCCATGGCCGCCTTCACCGAGGCCGAGCACCGGGCGTCGGTGACGCTCGACTTCCCCCGGCTGGGCTCGGTGGTCGGGTCGGCCCGGGTGACGTTCGCCGGGCAGTGACGTCAGGGCCGCCGGTGGAGCCGGCAGGGTGTGGACCGGGCGGCGCAGGGCGCTGGTGCCCGTCGCGGCGCTGCCCGCCGGCCGGTACACGGACACCGGTCAGCCCTGAGCGGCCGCCGTTCGCAGCGCGAGCCGGTGTTCACCCGCGTACACGTTCATGGAACCGCCCCGCAGGAAGCCCACCAGCGTCAGTCCGCTCTCCGCCGCCAGGTCCACGGCCAGCGAGGAAGGCGCCGACACCGCCGCCAGCACCGGGACGCCCGCCATCACGGCCTTCTGCGCCAGCTCGAAGGAGGCGCGGCCGGAGACCAGCAGGATGGTGCGGGACAAGGGCAGCTCGCCGTTCTGCAGGGCGCGGCCGACCAGCTTGTCGACCGCGTTGTGCCGCCCGACGTCCTCACGCACGTCCAGCAGCCCGCCGTCCTCGGAGAACAGGGCCGCCGCGTGCAGCCCTCCGGTGCGGTCGAAGACCCGCTGGGCGGCGCGCAGCCGGTCGGGGAGTTCCGCGAGCAGGTCGGAGCCGATCCGCAGCGGCGGTGTGTCGGCCAGGGACCAGTGCGCCGTCGTGCGGACCGCGTCCAGGCTGGCCTTTCCGCACAGCCCGCACGAGGACGTGGTGTAGACGTTGCGTTCGAGGGTGAAGTCGGGGAGCCGCACGCCGGGGGCGGTCGTCACGTCCACGACGTTGTAGGTGTTCGAGCCGTCGACCGTCGCCCCGGCGCAGTAGACGATGTTCAGTACATCGGATGCGGTCGCCAGCACACCCTCGCTGACCAGGAAGCCGGCGGCCAGCGCGAAGTCGTCGCCCGGCGTCCGCATGGTGATCGCGAGCGACCTGCCGTTGAGCCGTATCTCCAGCGGCTCCTCGGCCACGAGGGTGTCCGGCCGGGTGGACACCACGCCGTCCCGGACCCGGATCACCTTGCGCCGTTCCGTGACACGTCCCATGTTCTGATCAGCCCCGGTTCTGTACGTGCTGGTGGCCCGGACGGCCCTTTGATACGAGAAGCGCCGCGGGCCGCCGGGCCGACGGCGCGGCGAGGTGACCTCGGCGACCCCATTGTCCTGCACATGGAGCGTGCGAGCGCGGCCCGCTCCACGGTACGCACATCTGCGGTCGTCCTTCCGTGTCGGTCACCGACGCGTCCCGGGTACCCGGACGGGCGCATGTTTGTCCGCCGTTCGGGTGTCCGAGACCCTGAGGGAAGCCGACAACCCGCGCGCCCGATTCCTGTCGCTTCACCTGCCCTCGTACCCGTGAGTCACTGATCAGACTGGTGGATCCCGCAGATCCAGGCAACGAGGGGGACCACCCAATGAACGGCTCGCGCATCGTCGCCGTCGGCCACTACCAGCCCGCCAAGGTGCTCACCAACGAGGACCTGACGGCCAGGGTCGACACCAGCGACGAGTGGATCAGGTCACGGGTGGGCATCCGGACCCGGCACATCGCCGGGCCCGACGAGCCCGTCGACGAGCTCGCCGCGCACGCCGCCGCCAAGGCGCTGGCGACGGCCGGGCTCGCCCCCGACGACATCGACCTGGTGCTCGTGGCGACCTCGACGGCCGTCGACCGCTCACCCAACACCGCCGCCCGGGTCGCCGCCCGGCTGGGCGTGCCGCGGCCGGCGGCGATGGACGTCAACGTCGTGTGCGCCGGGTTCACCCACGCCCTGGCCACCGCCGACCACACCCTGCGCGCCGGTGCCGCGCGCCGCGCGCTGGTGGTCGGCGCCGACAAGATGTCCGACGTCACCGACTGGACCGACCGCACCACCTGCGTGCTCGTCGGTGACGGTGCGGGGGCCGCCGTCGTCGAGGGCTGTGCGGACGGCGCCGAGCCGGGTATCGGGCCGGTGCTGTGGGGGTCGGTGCCGGAGATGGGGCACGCGGTGCGCATCGAGGGCCAGCCGGCGCGGTTCGCGCAGGAGGGGCAGAGCGTGTACCGGTGGGCCACCCAGCAGCTGCCGCCCCTGGCGCGGCAGGCCTGTGAGCGGGCGGGGCTCGCCCCGGCGGATCTCGCCGCGGTGGTGCTGCACCAGGCGAACCTGCGCATCATCGAACCCCTCGCGGAGAAGCTGGGGGCGGTCAACGCGGTGGTCGCCCGGGATGTCACCGATTCGGGTAACACCTCTGCGGCCAGCATTCCGCTCGCGCTGTCCAAGCTGGTGGAGCGGGGTGCGATCTCCGGCGGCGACCCGGTGCTGCTGTTCGGTTTCGGCGGCAACCTGTCGTACGCCGGGCAGGTCGTACGGTGTCCGTGACGGGGTCGGCCGGCGGGGCGCGGTGAGGCGAGGGCCGGGCGGTGTGCCGATCCCGACGGCCCCCGGCCCGGCTACCGGGAGCCGCGGACCGTAGACGAAAGACACTCGATACTGGCTCCTCACCGGTCACGGCCGACACGGACGGGGCGTGGGGCAGCCCAGGAGGGGGACCGCGATGTTGTCGACAGGACTTCCGCAGGGCGCGGTGCCCCGGCTCGAACGGCCGGGGCCGCTGCGCGACCGCGTCTACGAGGCGCTGCTCGAACTGATCACCACCCGTGCCCTCCAGCCCGGCCAGCACCTCGTGGAGAGCGAACTCGCCAACCACCTCGGGGTCTCCCGCCAACCGGTGCGCGAGGCACTGCAGCGGCTGAACACCGAGGGCTGGGTGGACCTGCGCCCCGCCCAGGGCGCCTTCGTGCACGAGCCGACGGACGAGGAGGCCGACCAACTCCTCACCGTGCGGGCCCTGCTGGAGGCGGAGGCCGCCCGGCTCGCCGCCGCCCACTCGGACGAGGACGGCATCGACGCCCTCGAACGGATCGTGCACCTGGGTCTCGCGGCCGTCGACGACGATGACGTGGCGGCCGCGGTCGCCCTCAACGCCCGTTTCCACGCCACGGTGATGGAACTCGCCGGCAACGCGGTGCTCGCCGAACTCGCCGCCCAGGTCGACCGGCGGGTGCGCTGGTACTACACGCCGGTGGCCCGACAGCGGGGCCGCCAGTCCTGGATCGAGCACGAGGAGCTGGTCACGGCGATCCTCAACCGCGACGAGCAGGAGGCCACCCGGCTGATGCGCGAGCACACCGAGTACACCCGGCGTTCGTACCAAGCCCGGCCGAGGTGACTCCGGCCCCCGCACCGGCAATCGAGGGCTCCCGGAGATCCCGGGGCCGGTCCCGACCCCGTTCCCCGAGTGAGCGGGCGATCACCCGTCGTGATGATCGGCGGCGCCCCGGTCCCACGTCCCCGCACGGCGTCCTGCCTGCGGATACGCAGGTGAAACGTGCTCCGAAACCTTGGTATTGTTGTCCGTGTCGCCGCGGGGAGCACCCCGGGGCGGCAGGCACCTGGTCCGGGTGGCGGAATGGCAGACGCGCTAGCTTGAGGTGCTAGTGCCCTTTATCGGGCGTGGGGGTTCAAGTCCCCCCTCGGACACTTCACATCGCATCGTCGGGGCGTTCACGAGATCGCCCCCTCGTTCATCACCGCGGGCGGATCGAGCCGGTCTCGATCCGCCCGCGGTGTTCCCGTGCCCTCCTTCGGTGTCCCCTTCCCGTCCTCCGTCGCGGTCGCCCCGCCGCCGGCCGTGTCACCGCCGGGGCCGGACCGACGCTCACCGGAGCGTGAGGCCACTGTGTCAATCCGTGACGAAATCGCGTATTCGTGCGACAAGGGCAACCGATGGGGCTCATCGGTGGTCTGAGCACGATGAGACGTTCGGGACTTCCGAACGTACGTCTACTGGAGCAGAGTTCGGCCGGCGTGAATCGTGCCGGAGCGGCGACGCGGCGTACCGCGCGACGGCCGAGCGGAGGGGCGAGCGAGGGTGGGCGGAACGGGCAGGCGCAGGGCGGCCAGGGCCGGTACGCGGGGCGGCGGCCTGACGCGGCGGGGCCGGATCCTCGCCTGGGGCGCGGGCGTGACCGGCGTGGTCGTCCTGGGCGTGGGCGGGGTGGGCGCCTGGATCTACCAGGACCTCAACAACAACATCACGTCCGCCGACGTCGACGACAAGCTCGGCGAGGACCGCCCCGAGAAGATCAGCCCCGGCTCCAAGAACATCCTGGTGGTCGGCTCCGACAGCCGTGACGGCGCCAACGCCAAGTACGGCAGGAACCTCACCACGATGCAGTCGGACACGCTGATGCTGCTGCACATACCCGCCGACCGGGAGTGGGCGGCCGTGGTGTCCTTCCCGCGTGACTCCTGGGTGCAGATCCCCGCCTGCCGGAAGGGCGACGGCGGAACCTCCACCCCGCACCACTTCAAGATCAACGAAGCGTTCGCGATCGGCGGCAGCACCGGCGAGGTGGCCTCGGCAGCCGCCTGCACCATCAAGACCGTGGAAGCCAACACCGGACTGCGTGTCGACCACTTCATGTCGGTCGACTTCCAGGGCTTCAAGGGAATGGTCGACGCCCTGGGCGGCATCGAGGTCTGCCCCGAGCAGGCCATCCACTCGGAGAAGGCGCGTCTCGACCTGGAGCCGGGCTGTCAGACCGTGCGCGGTGAACAGGCGCTCGGCTACGTGCGGGTCCGCTACGGCGTCGGGGACGGCTCCGACACCGGACGCATCAACCGCCAGCAGGAGTTCATGGACTCCCTCGCCAAGAAGGCGAAGTCCAAGCTGACCAACGCCAAGGCGATGTACGACTTCCTGCAGGCGGCCACCAAGTCGCTGACCACCGACCCCGACCTGGCCGGACTGCAGCCGGTCACCGGCCTCGCCAACGAGCTCAAGGGCATCCCCGGCGACCGGCTCGCGTTCGTCACCGTGCCCAGCTACCCGCGCGAGGCGGACAAGCCCAGCGACCGGGCCAACGTGGTGTGGCAGTACCCGGAGGCCGTCGACCTGTTCACCGCCCTGGCCCATGACCGGGAGGTGGACAAGGACCGGCTCAAGGCCCAGGCGAAGAACCCGCTGTACGCCTCCCGCGTGCGGGTGCGGGTCCTCAACGGCACCGGCGTCCCCGGGCGGGCCAAGGCCGTCGCCGACAAGCTGACCGCCGCCGGCTTCACGGTTGTCGGCACGGGCAACGCCCCCCAGGACGCGGGCAGTACGACGGTCGGGTACCCGTCCGGCCTGGAGCGGCAGGGCCGGGCCGTCGCCACCTGGCTGCCGAAGGCGACCGCGGCACAGGACCCCCAGGCCGCCGCCGGAGTGGTCACCCTCGTCATCGGCAAGGACCTCGATCCGCGGGCGCTGCGCTGAGCCGCAGCCGCAGCCGCAGCCGTAGCCCCGCGTCGCGCGCGTGCCGTACGTCTGGATCGGTGCCTGATGGGTGCGGAAGCCCGTTTATCGGTTGGCTTGTCGCGGTGACGCCTGACAGTTGCCTGACTGTCCGTCAATGTTCAACCAGGGGCGCTTATTGGCGGTCCGGTGACCGCTTCCGGCGATGATACGATCACGCTCGCTTGTAGAGCGGGCGGATGGGTGCGGGACATCCCCGACTACGGGGACGGTCCGGGCGGTTGACCCCGGTGCGGGCGGTCCGCCGGTCCACCCGCGTTGACGGGAATTCAGCAACTGGCCGTCAGTCGCCTGAAGAGAGTCTTATGACGCATTACATACCGGACCCGGTGGCGTGGGTTCTCTTTGTCGCCGTCGTCGCCGCCGTCGCCCTGATCGTTCGCCAGCGCAGGGCGGCACGCACGTCAAGGCAGGAGATCGCAGGACTCAAGGCCCACTACTCCGAACTGGAGCACGAGTACGCGCAGTCCGTCGCCGCGGCCCAGGAGCGCGCCGAGGAGGCCACGAAGACCGTCCTGAAGTCGGCGATGCGCACCCTGCAGGGTCTCGCCGCCGAACAGCAGCTGATCGTCTCCCGGCTGCAGACCAAGTACGGCGAGTCGGTCATCCTCCAGGACCTGCTGGAGATCGACCACACCAACTCGCAGTTCGGCCGCCGCGCCCAGTCCATCGCGGTGCTGTGCGACGGCTGGCTCGGCCGGCAGCGCGACATCGCCTCCGTGTACGACGTGGTGCGCAGCGCCCAGGGCAGGATCCGCCATTACCGGCGGGTGGAGATCCTCTCCCAGGTGGACTTCGGCATCACCAGCCGCGCGGTGGAGCCCGTGGCGCTCGCGCTGGCCGAACTCCTCGACAATGCCACCAGCTATTCCAGCCCCGACACGGTCGTCGAAATCAATATCCGCACCGTGCCCAAGGGAATCTGCATCGTCGTCGACGACGCCGGCGTCGGCATGAACGACGAGGAACGCGCCCGCGCCGAGAAACTCCTCTCCAGCGAGCGTGTCTCGGGCGTGTCCGGTCTCGGCAACCCGCCGCAGTTCGGTTTCGCCGTGATCGGTGTGCTGGCCGAGCGCTTCGGCTTCGAGGTCTCCGTCGACTCCACCTCCCCCTACGGCGGCGTCCGCGCCGTCCTGCTGCTGCCGCACGACCTGCTCACCAACGCCCCCGAGCAGAAGGAGCCCGCGCCGGTCGTGACCAACGTCTCCGCCGCTCCGGTGCACGCCGGCGGCCCCGAGCCCGCACCGGCCGCCGTCACCACCGCCGACGGCCTGCCCAAGCGGCGCCGCAAGCGGCCGATGGCGGTCGTTCCGAACACCCCCACCGCCGCGCCCGCCCCCGCACCGGCCGTCGGCGGGACCCGCCGCACGGGCGCGGAATCGGCGGCGATCATGGGCGCCTTCCAGCGCGGCACCCAGTCGGGCCGCGCGATCCAGGACGGCCCGGCGGACCAGACGAGCAGTACACGTGGTGCGAGCAGTGAAGGGCATGAGGTCTCGTGAACGACGATCTGTCATGGATGCTTGACAGCGCCCTGGAGATTCCCGGGGCCCTGCACGCGGTCCTGATCTCCGCCGACGGCCTGTTGATGGCCCGGACGAAGGACTTCGGCAAGGACAACGCCGACCGGGTGGCCGCCGCGATGAGCGGTGTGCAGTCACTCAGCCGCTCGCTCGGGTTCTTCTGCGAGGACCCCGGCCACCGCTGGCGGCAGACGCTCGTCGAGTTCGACGGCGGCTGGGTCTTCCTGATCTCCGCGGGCGAGGGCGCCTACCTCGGCGTGTCGGCCTCCCCGGACGTCGACATGCAGGACATCACCTTCCGTATGCAGCAGCTCGTCGGCCAGCTCGGCAAGGCACTCACCACGCCGCCGCGCGAGAACCTCGGCGTGCGCTCATGACCGGGTACGGCCAACTGGAACCCCAGACGCCGGAGTTAGTGCGACCGTACGTCATCACCAAGGGGCGTGGGCTGCCCGACGAGGAACAGCTCTCCCTGATCACCCTGGTCACGGCGGCGGAGGACCACCAGCAGCGGCCCACCCGCCTGTCGCCGGAGGAACAGAACCTGCTGGAGCTGTGTTCGGCCGGCTACCTGTCGGTGGCCGAGATCGCCGGGCACACCCATCTGCCGCTCGGCGTGGTGAAGATCCTCCTCGCCGCTCTCACCGAGGGCGGCTACCTCATCACCCGCCCGCCCGTGCAGCGGGCCCCCCTCGCCGACCGGGAGATCCTGGAGGAGGTGCTGAATGGTCTCAGGGCCAAGTTTGGATGAGGCCGCGTACGTACGCGCCGGTGAGAGCCAGACCGCCGTGAAGATCCTCGTGGTGGGCCACTTCGCGGTGGGCAAGACCACGTTCATCGGGGCGATCTCGGAGATCGAGCCGCTGTCCACCGAGGAGACGATGACCCGGGCCGCCGAGGCGGTCGACGACCTCAAGGGCGTTCAGGGCAAGACCACCACCACGGTGGCCATGGACTTCGGCCGGCTCACCATCAGTGACCGCGTCGTGCTCTACCTGTTCGGCACGCCCGGCCAGCAGCGGTTCGTCCAGATGTGGGAGGACATGGCCCGCGGCGCGCTCGGCGCGCTGGTCCTCGTCGACCCCGAGCGGCTCGCCGACTCCTTCGCCGTGATCGACCTGATCGAACAGTACGGGCTCGACTACGCCATCGCCGTCAACCACTTCGACGGCGCCCCGCTGCGCGACGAGACCGCCCTGCGTGAGGCGCTCGACCTCCTCGACGACACCCCCGTCGTCACCTGCGACGCGCGCGACGAGAGGTC
Organism: Streptomyces sp. bgisy159; assembly: GCF_057707805.1. NCBI lineage: Bacteria > Bacillati > Actinomycetota > Actinomycetes > Kitasatosporales > Streptomycetaceae > Streptomyces > Streptomyces sp. bgisy159. The sequence continues at coordinate 35,246 of NZ_JBYIQX010000041.1, forward strand.
CTCGGCCGAAGCGCTCATCACCCTCGTCCGCCATCTGCAGGAACGTGCCCACTAGTAGGAGCAACCATGGACGCCCATTCCACCCCCGTGCCCCCGCCCGGGTGTCCCGCGCACCACACCGGCGCCCGAGTGCCGCTGTACGGACCCGAGTTCGCCGCCGACCCGCAGGCCTACTACGCCTACCTGCGGCACTACGGCCCCACCGCGCCGGTGGAACTGGCACCCGGCGTGGAGGCCACCCTCGTCACGGACTACCAGGCCGCCCTGCACCTGCTGCAGGACTCCGCCTCGTTCCGCAAGGACGCGCGCCGCTGGCGGGACCTCAACGAGGGGAAGATCGCCCCCGACAGTCCGGTCGCACCCGTCCTGGCGTACCGGCCCAACGCCATGTTCAGTGACGGCGCCGAACACCTCAGGCTCCGCCAGGCGATAGCGGACAGCATGGCCAAGGTGGACGGCCGCCGGGTCAGCCAGGCCACCGAGCGCGCCTCCGACTTCCTCATCTCCCAGTTCAGCGCGCGCGGTTCGGCCGACCTGCTGAACGACTACGCCAAGCAGCTGCCGCTGTTCGTCTTCAACGAGCTGTACGGCTGTCCGGCCGACATCGGCGACCGTGTGGTCTTCGGCATCACCAACATGTTCGACGGCGTCAACGCCGAGCGGGCGATGGGCGTGCTGTTCCAGGCGGCCGGCGAGCTGGTGGCGCTCAAGCGGTCCCGGCCCGGCGAGGACGTCACCAGCTGGCTGATGCAGCATCCGGCGAAACTGACGGACGAGGAGATGGTCCACCAGCTGGCCCTTCTGATGGTGGGCGGCAACGAGCCGCTGCGCAACCTCATCGGCAACACCCTCCACCGGCTGCTCACCCACGACGCGTACGCCAACCAGGGCGGCCTGATCGACGAGGCGATCGACGACACGCTGTGGGAGAACCCGCCCATGTCGAACCTGGCGCCGCACTACCCGGTCGCCGACATGGAGTTCGCCGGCACCGAACTGCGCGCCGGCGACCTGGTGCTGGTCAGCTTCGCCGCCGCCAACACCGGACCGGCACTGACCGCCGCCCGTCAGGCCGGCAGCAACCGGGCACACCTGGCCTGGAGCGCGGGCCCGCACGCCTGCCCCTCCAAGGAGCCCGCCCGGCAGATCACGGTGACCGCCATCGAGAACCTTCTCAACAAGCTCCCCGACGTCGAACTCGCCGTCCCGGCCGACAGCCTGACCTGGCGCCCCGGCCCCTTCAACCGCGGTCTGGCCACCCTGCCCGCCCGGTTCACCCCGGTGCAGACCGTGCGACGTCCGGCCCAGCAGGCCCGTACCGAGGCGGTGTCGCAGCAGGAGTCCGCGGCCGGCCGGAAGGCGGAACGCAGTGGCGTGTGGAGCCAGTTCCTCAACTGGCTGACGAGGTGATTCACACAACACCCCCCAACTCGTCACGACCGCATGACATTTCAACCGTCGGGGTAGTGAGGAACGCGTCAATCCGTGTTGCTCACGAGACGAAGGAGGTGTCGTGGATCTCCTGGCCATCGACGCCGTTCACATACCGGGACACAGAGTCGTGCGCCCCCTGATACCCGCCGAGGACGGCGGGTATCTTCGTGTCAGCCGCGCATCGTGGCGGGAGGAGCGGTGACTCCCTTCCGTCACGGCGCGCCGGCCGTTCCCGACGCGGACACCCTCGGCGGCCACACCACCCGCCAACTGCTGCGGCTGTGCGAGGTCGTGGGTCTGGGCGACGACGACGCCTCGGTCTACGCGCGCACACTGCTGCGGTCGCTGGGCCCGGTGGCCGGCCGTCCGCTGGACCTGCCGCCCGCCACGCCCAGCTTCCTCTCCGATGACCACACGCCGGTGGAGTTCTCGCTGTCCTTCGTGCCGGACGCCGCCCCGACCCTGCGGGTGCTGCTGGAGCCGGGGTGCGGCGCAGGCACCCTGGCCCAGAACGGCCGTACGGGCCTGGAGTTCCTCCGTGACGCGGCGCGCCGCTGGGACTTCGCCACCGACCGGCTCGACGAGCTGACGGACCTCTTCTTCCCGGAAAAGCCCGAGGGACCCCTGGCGCTGTGGCTGGCCCTGGAGCTGAGGCCCGGCGGGGTGCCCCAGGTCAAGGCCTACCTGAACCCCGCGGCCGCCGGCGACGACCGGTCCGCCGCCACGATGCGCGAGGCGCTGCACCGGCTCGGCCACCGGTCGGCGTTCGAGGTGCTGCCCGAGGGCGACCGGCATCTGTTCCTCGCCCTGGACCTCGGTGACTGGGAGGAGCCGCGGGCCAAGGTCTACCTCGCCCACCACGACATGTCGGCGCCGGAGGCGGGCCTGCTGTGCCGTATGCCGGGCGGTCCGTCGCCCGAGGACATCGAGGCGGTCTTCCGCGTGGCGGGCGGCCTCGACACGGGGGACGGGGCGGACGGCCGGCTCTCGCGCCGTCCGGTGCAGTCCTGCCACGCCTTCACCGAGACGTCGACCGCCCTGCCGAGCGGCTTCACCCTCTACGTTCCGGTCCGGGACTACGCCGCGCACGACGGCGAGGCGCTGGCCCGCGCCACCGCCCTGCTCGACCGGTACGGCATGGACACCGGACCGCTGCGCGGGGCGGTGTCCGCGCTGACCCGGCGGCGGCTGGAGGACGGAGTGGGTCTCATCGCCTATCTGTCCGTCGCCCACCAGTCGGGGCGTCCGCCCCGGGCGACGGTGTACCTGTCGTCGGAGGCCTACCAGGTGCGGCCGCCGGCTCTGGCGTCGCTCGGTGAGCCCGCGGCAGCGCACTGAGGTCCGCAGGTGCCCGCCGCCCGCGGATCCGGTGCGGCCGGTCGCGCGGGGCTCCGCGTCCCACGAGGACGCGGAGCCCCGCGGCGCGTCACTCCGCCCGCAGCTCCCGCAGGTACGGTGCCACGTTGACCTGGAGGGAAGCGCCCTCGCGGTCGCCGTACTGACCGGCGATCCCGCTCAGGTGGGCGCTGATCTCCTTGTGCATGACCGCCGGCTCGGGCAGCACCGCCTCGCCCGTGGCGATCCGCGTGACCCAGCGTGCCTGGGCCTCCACGAGCCGGGTGATCGAACCGTGCGGGCGCACCAGACCGACGAAGGACAGCCCCGGACGGTCGGGCGCCACCACCCGCTTGTACAGCTCGACCGAACCCCCGGGACCGAGGGGGCAGCCGTCGGGCAGGAAGGGGTAGGCCATGCGGTAGCCCGTGCAGTAGACGATGGCGTCGGCGCGTTCGCGGGTGCCGTCGGTGAAGACCACCCGGTCGCCCTCGACGGCGTGGACGGCGGGCTTGGGCACGACGCCACCGTGCCGGATGCGGCTGAGGATCTCGTCCGAGAGTGTGACCGCGGAGGCGAAGACCGGGTGGTCCGGCTCGGGCAGCCCGTAGTCGGAGAGCCTGCCCCGGGCGACCAGGAGGGCCTGTTCGAGGAATTGGCGCTGCTCGGGCAGCGACATCGCCGTCCACCAGGGTGCCTCGGCGACCTCGTCCAGGGGTATGCCGAAGAGCTGCTTGGGCAGGATGTGCAGGCCCCGGCGCACCGACAGCAGGGTCCGCGCGGCGTGCCGGGACAGGTCGGTGGCGATGTCGACCGCCGAGGCGCCCAGACCCACGACGACGACGTGCTGTCCCTCGTGGTCGGCGCCGTCGCGGTAGTCGTAGGCGTGGAGGATCGTTCCGTCGAAGGTGTCGGCGCCCTGGGGCGGGGCGGGCATCACGGGCTCGGTGTTGTGGCCGGAGGCGACCACGACCTGGGTGAAGGTGCGCGTGGTGCGTGCGCCCCGGGCGTCCTGGCTGACCACCGTCCAGGTACCGTCCGGTCGCTGCCGCACGGATTCCACCGTGGTCTCCAGCTCGATGTGGTCCAGCAGCCCGGCCCACTCGGCGTAGGAGCGCAGATAGGCGGCCATCTGGCGGTGGCTGGGGTAGACCGGGTAGGACGCCGGCATCGGGAAGTCGGCGAACCCGGTGAGTTCCTTGGTGGAGTTGAGGTGGAGGGAGAGATAGCCCGGGCCGGGCTCACCGGCCTCGGGGCGGCGCCAGATGCCGCCGACGCCGGGTGACCGCTCCAGGCACACGAAGTCGACACCCCCGCTCTTGAGGGCTCGGGCCGTCGCGAGCCCCGACAGACCCGCACCGATGAGACACACCCTCACGGTTTCCCCCACAGGAACGACACCTTCCTTCCGTGCACGCGCATTGACTGCCCATCCACCACTCTTCTCACACCAGCGACAAGGATCACAGACGGGCGGTCTTGCGTCGGCATCGGGGCGGTGACAGAGGGGGCCTGACCGGCGGATTCCTCGCGTCGGTCGGTCCCGCGGAGCGAACTGACGGGAGGTTGCCACGGCGCGGACCGCCGGGCGGTCCGGACGGGCGGACCTGCCGGACGGAGGGACCCGCCGGACGTACGGGCTGAACGGACGTGCCGGACGCACGGACTTGCCGAACGGACGTGCCGGACGGTCGGCACACGCCGCTGTGCCGGGCCCGACCCGGGGACGTCGTCAGCCGGTACCGGCCCAGAGGCCCCGCACGTGCCCGAGGTGACGCGTCATCACCTCGCGCACGGCGCGCTCGTCCCGGGCGAGCAGGGCGTCGAGGAGTTCCAAGTGTTCCTCGGCGGAGGCGAGCAGCCGGCCCGAGGCGGCGAGCGCGGTCAGCCCGTACAGGCGGGCACGGCCGCGCAGGTCGCGGACCACCTCGACCAGGTGGGCATTGCCGGCGAGGGCCAGCAGCCCGAGGTGGAAGCGGGTGTCCGCCTCCACGTACGCGATGAGGTCGCCCGCGACGGCCGCACCGACGATCTCCCGGGCGGCCGGCCGCAACGCCTCCAGCGAGACCGGGTCGGCGCCGGCCGCGAGCGCCACCACCGTCGGGATCTCGATCAGCGCCCGTACCTGGGTGTACTCGTCGAGCTGCCGGTCGGAGACCTCGGTGACCCGGAAACCCTTGTTGGGCACCGCGTCGACCAGCCCCTCCTTGGCGAGGTCGAGCATCGCCTCACGCACCGGGGTCGCGGAGACCCCGAACCGGGTGGCCAGCGCGGGCGCCGAGTACACCTGGCCCGGCCGTAGTTCGCCCGCGATCAGCGCGGCACGCAGCGCGTCGGCGACCTTCTCCCGGTAGCTGCGGCGGCGACCGCCCAGCCGGGGGAGCGCGGGTGCGGCGGACGGGGGGCCGCCGGGCCGGCCGGTCATGAGGTCTCCATCGGGGTCCTGGGGTGCCATGTCACGCATCACTCAAGCACAGGGCGCCGTCGGTGTCGCTCCCGGTGTCCCCTTCGGTGTCCGCTCCGGGTATCGGCTCGCCCGTCACAGGACGAATCCCGCCGGGAACGGGTCCGTCGGGTCCAGCAGGTACTGGGCGGTCCCCGTGATCCAGGCGCGGCCGGTGAAGCTGGGCAGCACGGCCGGCCGGCCGGCGACCTCGGTGGTGTCCAGGAGCCGGCCCGTGAACCGGGTCCCGATGAAGGACTCGTTCACGAACTCGGTGTGCAGGGGCAGTTCACCGCGTGCGTGCAGCTGCGCCATGCGCGCGCTGGTGCCCGTACCGCACGGCGAGCGGTCGAACCAGCCGGGGTGGATCGCCATCGCGTGACGGGAGTGACGCGCGGTGGAGCCGGGTGCGACGAGGTGGACGTGGTGGCAGCCGCGGATCGACGGATCCTCCGGATGCACCGGCTCCTCCTGCGAGTTGATCGCCGCCATCAGTGCGAGCCCGGCCCGCAGGATGTCGTCCTTGCGGGCGCGGTCGAAGGGCAGCCCGAACCGGTCCAGCGGCAGGATGGCGTAGAAGTTGCCGCCGTAGGCGAGGTCGTAGGTGACCGGCCGCCCGTCGGCGAGCGTGACGGTGCGGTCCAGGGCCACGGAGAAGGAGGGGACGTTGCGCAGGGTGACCGCCCTGGCGGCACCGTCCTCGACCGCGACCTCGGCGACCACGAGCCCGGCAGGGGTGTCCAGGCGGACCGTGGTGACCGGTTCGACGACCTCGACCATGCCCGTTTCCACCAGGACCGTCGCCACCCCGATGGTGCCGTGCCCGCACATCGGCAGGTAGCCGGACACCTCGATGTAGACGACGCCCCAGTCGCAGTCCGGACGGGCCGGCGGCTGCAGGATCGCGCCGCTCATCGCGGAGTGGCCACGCGGCTCGTTCATCAGCAACCGCCTGACCTGGTCCCGGTGTTCGCGGAAGTACAGCCGCCGCTCGTTCATCGTCGCGCCCGGGATGGTGCCGATCCCGCCGGTGATCACCCGGGTGGGCATCCCCTCCGTGTGCGAGTCGACGGCGTGCAGGACCGTTCTGCTGCGCATCTCGTGGCTCCTTCGCGCCGGTGCTACGCCGCGCCCTCGGCGACGGCCTTGCCGGTGGCCGTACGCACGGCCGCCTCCTGCTCGGGTGTCAGCGGAACCCGGGGCGGCCGGCAGGGCCCGCCGTACCGTCCGGCCACCGCCATGGACACCTTGATGGCCTGCACGAACTCCGTCCGCGAGTCCCAGCGCAGCAGCGGGTGCAGCCGGCGGTACAGCGGCAGCGCGGTGGTCAGGTCACCGGCGACCGCCGCCCGGTACAGCTCCACGCAGGCGCGCGGCAGCGCGTTCGGGAACCCGGCGACCCAGCCCTTGGCGCCCGCCATCGCCAGCTCCAGCAGGACGTCGTCCGCACCGATCAACAGGTCCAGCTGCGGCGCGAGTTCGGCGATCCGGTAGGCGCGGCGGACGTCACCGGAGAACTCCTTGACGGCGTGCACGAGCCCCTCGCCGTGCAGTTCGGCGAGGAGTTCCGGTACCAGGTCGACCTTGGTGTCGACCGGGTTGTTGTACGCCACCACCGGCAGGCCCGCCCTCGCCACCTCGCGGTAGTGCGCGAGCACCGAACGCCGGTCGGCACGATAGGAGTTGGGCGGAAGCAGCATCACGGCAGCGCAACCCGCCTCGCGTGCCTGCTCCGCCCAGCGGCGGGCCTCCGCCGAACCGTACGCGGCGACGCCGGGCATCACCCGGTCCCCGCCGACCGCGGCCACGGCGGTCTCCACCACCCGGGCCCGCTCGTCGGGCGTCAGGACCTGGTACTCACCCAGCGAGCCGTTCGGCACGACGCCGTCACAGCCGTTGCCGACCAGCCAGGCGCAGTGCTCGGCGTAGCGGTCGTGGTCCACCGCTAGGTCGTCGGTGAACGGCAGCGCGGTGGCGACGAGTACGCCACGCCAGGGGCGGTGCCGGGAGTCGGTCATGTGGGTCCCCTTTCCGAGGGCCGGTACGAGGCGAAGGCCGTTACGAGTGGCAGCCGTTACGAGTGGAGGCCGTTACGAGTGGAGGCCGGTATGAGGTGAAGGCCGGTACGAGGGGGAAGCCGTCACGGGTGGAGGCCGGTACGAGGTGGAGGCCGGTATGAGGTGAAGGCCGTTTCGTGCGGGGCCGTGGGACGGCCGCTCGGCGACCCGGCGCGGTGGTGCGGGACGTCACTGGGGTTCGGTTGGTTCGGCGGCCAGCGCTCCCAGGGGCACCGGCCGGGCCAGAAGCCGGCGGCCGGGGGTGGCGCCGCAGCCCGCGACCCCGGCGACCCCGGGCGCGCACATCCGCCCCTGGCACCAGCCCATTCCCGCCCTGGTGAGCAGCTTCACGGTCCGCAGGTCGCCCGCGCCGAGCGGGCCGGCGGCCTCCCTGACCGCGCTCGCGGTGACCTCCTCGCAGCGGCACAGAACCGTGTCGTCGGTGATCCGTTCCGCCCACCCCCCGGGCGGAACGTAGCCGGCGTCGAGCGCCGCGAAGAACTCCCGCAGCCGGGACCGGGACCGGGCGGCAGCGCTCCAGCCGCGCGCGTCGGGCACGTCCCCGCGCAGGCGGGCGGCGGCCGAGCGGCCGGCGATGTGGCCCTCCGCGAGCGCCAGGGCCGCGCCGCCGATCCCGGTGGCCTCACCGGCGGCCCAGACGCCGGGTACGTCGGTGCGCTGCTCGTCGTCCACCCGTACCGCCGGGCCGTCGGGCCCGCAGCCGAGGCCTTCGGCCAGATCGGTGTGCGGCAGCAGCCCGTGGCCGACGGCCAGCGTGTCGCAGGCCAGCCGCCGCTCGGTGCCGGACACCGGGCGTCCCCCGGCGCCCAGCGCGGCCACGGTCACGGCCGTCAGCCGCTCCTCGCCGTGCGCCCGCAGCACCGTGTGACGCGCCATGACGGGGACGCGGTGGAAGGCGAGCCGGGCGGCGAATCCCGCGCCCTCGACGAGCTTGGCGGGCTGCCCGGCCAGGGCGCCGGCCTGTCGCAGCAGGGCCCGGGGATCGACCGAGTCGACCAGCGCCGCGACCCGGGCGCCCGCGGCCGCCAGCCCCGTCGCGACGGGCAGCAACAACGGCCCCGTACCGGCCACCACCGCCGTGCGGCCCGGCGGCAACGCGAGGGAGCCCTTCAGCACGGCCTGCGCACCACCCGCCGTGATCACACCGGGAAGGGTCCAGCCGGGGAAGGGCAGCACCTTCTCGTAGCCGCCGGTCGCGAGGACCACCCCGGCCGCGCGAACGGCGACGGAGTCCCGCTGCTCCGGTCCGAGCAGCGCGTGCACGGCGAAGCCGCTGCCCGACTCCCGCTCGACGCACCACACGTGATGGTCCGCCAGGTGCCGGATCCGCCCCGCGGTGATCTGCGCGGTCAGGGCGGCCCGCAGCCGTTCCCAGGCCCGCCACTGGTGGTGCAGAGCCCACGGGCGGCGCGCGCCGAGGGTGGCGGCGGGCTGCCGGTAGAACTGGCCGCCCGCGTCGGCCGCCGAGTCCACCAGGACCACCCGGAGCCCGCGCGCGGCCGCCGCCACGGCGGCGGCGAGCCCGGCGGGCCCGGCACCGATCACCGCCAGCGCCGGTCCGGATGCTGCCGGTCCGGACGCCGTCGTGGCGGACGCCGGCTCAGTCATCGTGTCCCGTCCCCTCCTGCGTGCGGACGTCCGCGCCGGGGGCGGCCGGCACCAGACAGGCCCGCTGGTTGGGGAGCCCGTCGACCGTGACCAGGCAGTCGAAGCAGACGCCGATGCCGCAGAACACCCCGCGTTGCCGGGCCTGCCCGCGTGTGGTGCGCCAGGCGGTCACACCGGCCGACCAGAGCGCGGCGGCGACCGTCTGACCGGGCAGTGCCTCGATCCGCCGGCCGTCGAAGGTGAGAGCGAACGGCGTGCCGGGCCGGGCCCGTACCAGGGTCGTCGGGTTCGTGCGGCGGCTTGGCTGTGGAAGTCTCACTCGGGGGCCTCCTCGGCGAACCGGTCGGGGCGGAAGGGGCCCAGGTCCAGGTCGGTGGGCGCACCGGCGAGCGCCTGGGCGACGAGATGGCCGGTGCCGGTCGCCAGGCCGATGCCGGCACCCTCGTGTCCGCAGGCGTGGAACAGCCCGGGCAACCGGGGGTCGGGGCCGAGGGCGGGCAGGTGGTCCGGCAGATAGGGGCGAAAGCCGAGATAGGCCCGCAGCGCCCGCACCTGCTCCAGGAAGGGGAACAGCCGCACCGCTCCTGCCGCCAACGCCCTTACGGCAGGCAGTGAAAGGGCGCGGTCGAAGCCGACGCGCTCACGGCTGGCGCCGATGAGCACCGGCCCGGCCGCGGTGCCCTCGACGACCGGCGAGGTCTGCAGCGCGGCCGAGTCGCTGGCCACGTCGGCCACGTAGTCCGCCGCGTACACCTTGTGCCGCACCCGGCGCGGCAGCGGCTCGGTGACCAGTACGAAGCCACGGCGGGGCAGCACCGGCAGGTGGACCCCGGCGAGCGCGGCGACCTCGCCGCCCCAGGTCCCGGCCGCGTTCACCACCGCGGGCGCGTACAGGTCACCACGGTCGGTGGCGACACCGCGGACCGCTCCGTGCGACCCGCGCAGCACCTCGGTGACCGTACGGCCGGTCTCCAGACGGGCACCCGAGGCGCGCAGCAGGTGGGCGGCGGCCAGGGCGGGCATGACCTGGGCGTCCTGCGGATAGAGCACACCGCCGGCCAGTCCGCGGGCCAGGTACGGTTCCAGCGCGGGCAGTTCGTCGGGTGCCACGCTCACCGCGTCGACGCCGGCGGCCCGCTGGCCGGCCGCCAGGTCCGAGAGGGCGGTCAGGCTGTCCGGGGTGGCGGCGACGACCAGGCCGCCCTTGGCCTCGTATTCCGACGGCCCGCCCAGGCTGTTCGCCAGTTCTCGCCACAAGCCCAGGGAGAGCAGGGCGAGTTCGAGTTCTGGGCCGGGTTCCTTGTCGGAGACGAGCAGGTTGCCCTCCCCGGCGCCGGTGGTACCGCCGGCCACCGGGCCCCGGTCCACCACGACGACGTCCAGCCCGGCCCGGGCCGCGTAGAACGCGCACGCGGCACCGACCATGCCGGCGCCGACCACCACGACGTCGCAGCCAGATCGCTTCGTCACGGCAGTAATATGTCACATGCTCCTGCTGGCCGTGAACACCCGGACACCCGAAGAACTCGAACGCCCCGGAAAATGCGAGGTGCCCGAGGCGCCGGCACGGCACCATGCGGAAGGGCACCATCCAGGGCCGAAGGCCGAAGGCGACGGTCGAGAAGGCAAGGGCCACGGTCCGCCGGTCGGCCGAAGAGCGAGGGCCGAGGAAACAACGGCCGAGGAACCAGGCCACAGGGCAAGGGGTAAGGGGCAAGGGGAGCGGAATGACCGTGGAGAACGTGCTGCTGTCCGGCGTCGTCGGCTCGACGGCGTACGGGCTGGCGCACGAGGGATCCGACGTGGACCGGCTGGGCGTGTTCGCGGCACCCACCGAGGAACTGCACGGACTGCGCGCGCCGAAGGAGTCCCACGTCAGCACGGCCCCCGACCGCACCCTGCACGAGGCCGCCAAGTGGTGCAGACTCGCCCTCGGCGGCAACCCCACCGTGATGGAACTGGTCTGGCTGCCCGCCGACCTCTACGAGGTGCGCACCCCGCTCGGCGAGGAACTCATCGGCCTGCGCTCGTCGTTGCTCGGCGCCGACCGGGTGCGGGACGCCTATCTGGGCTATGCCGCACAACAGTTCCGCAAGCTGCTCAGCCGGGGCGACGGCACCTTCTCGGCGGCCACCCGCAAGCGCACCGCCAAGCACGCCCGGCACCTCAAGCGCCTGTGCCACCAGGGCTACGAGCTGTACACGACCGGCCGGTTGACCATCCGCGTCGACGATCCCGACAGCTACCACCGGTTCGGCGACCAGGTGGCCGCCGACCCCGAATCCGCACGGTCCCTGCTGCGCCACTACGAGTCGGCCTTCGCCGAGACGCGCAGCGCTCTGCCGGAACGCCCGGACGAACGGTCCGCCGAGGCCTGGCTGCGCCGGGTACGCCGGCACTTCTACGGACCCGCCGCGAACTGAGGGGCGCGCCCGTGTGCATCGAGTGCCCCTGGGGCTCCGCCGGGAGGTCAGGTCCCCGTGCCCGGGGACGCCACCGGGGCCGTTCTCGGCGATCCCGCGGCGCGGCCTGGCCGGGTCAGCGGCTCGGGGACGCGCGGTGGCTCGGCGGTGGTCGCACCCGGTGGACGGGGCACGTTCACCGCCCCGTCCACCGGGTACGCCCCGGCGCCCGCGTCGGTGCTGACACCGTAGGAGCCACCGCACGGCTACTCCGGCCTGACCCCGCCGCGCGGCTCTTCCGGCCCGGCCCCACTCACGGCCGCACCCGCCGCGCCCGCCGTACTTGCCGCGCCCGCCGTGCCCGTCACGACGGCGTCAGCGCCGCCGTGCACGCCGCGGGGCCTCACCGGTGCGGTCCCCGCCTCATGGGTAGGACACGACCGTGGACGGCACCGTCGACGTGCCCGATGTCGGCGCTCCGGTGTCGTTGATGACGTGCTCGTACTGGCCGTTGCCGCCGAGGGAGATGACGAGCAGGTCGTGGAACCGCACGCCTGGCCGCACAGGGGCGGCGAAGCCGTGGTGCTGGACGATCGTCGGGTCGACGTTGTAGTAGCAGTAGCTGCCCAGGCCCCAGGCCTCGTGCGTGGTGACGGCGTCGCCGACCTTGTAGGCGGCGTAGCCCTGGACGGCACCGTTCTGGATCGCCGCCTGGTTCGGGGCGTCGTACGCCTTCTCGTTCTGGAAGAAGATCGTGCGGCCGCGCTCGCCGTACCACTGCACGTCGTACTTGTTGAAGTGTTCGACGAACAGGCCGGTGCACAGCACGTCGTCGCCGTTGACGACGACGCCGTGGTCGGCGCGGTTGGTCTCCCAGCCGACACCCTCGCCGTGGTCGGCGCGCCAGACCCAGGTGTGGTCGACCACGGTGTGCCGGTTGTTGACGACCATGCTGGTGCGGGCGCGACCGGGGCCCGCGCCGCCGATGCGGAGGAACACGTCCTGCACGGTGGTCGGGTCGGCCCGGTGGTCGCGCCGGGCGCCGGGCGGCCCCACCTCCAGCAGCGACGCGGACTCCACCGGCCCCGCGTCGATCAGGAATCCGGCCAGCCGGACCCCGTTCACGTCGGCCACCCGGAGCGCGGTGACCCCGCCCTCGGGGATCAGCGTCGCGTAACCGAGGCCGAGCACGACCGTCCTGGGCCGGTTCACCCGGATCGGCCGGTCCAGACGGTAGATGCCCGGTGTCAGCAGCAGATGGAGGCCCTGCGCCAGTGCCCGGTTGAGCGTGGCGGCGCTGTCGCCGGGTCGCGCGACGTAGAACCGCGACAGCGGCAGCGAGGTGCCGCGCGGGGTTCCGTTGCCCCAGGTGACGCCGCGCGCGTCCCGGCGCAGGGCCGGCAGGAAGACGCGGTACTCGTCGCCGTCGAGGTGCAGGAAGGGCTTCTCGCGGGAGACGGGTGTGGTGTCGAGCGTGGTGTACGGCGGGCTGGGGAAGCCCTGCGCGGGGGCGCCCTCGACGCCCGAGAAGACCATGTTCCACACGCCGTTGAGCCAGCTGCCGATCGCGCTGTCGCGGGTGTACCACTGCTGCTGGGAGTACGGTCCCACCTGGCCCTCGATGCGGCTGTCGGCGATGTAGCCGCCGCTGGCCCAGCCGTACCCGGACGGCGCGAGGTCCAGACCGCCGCGCACGTGCATCCGGCGGAACGGCGCCGCCTGGGCGACCGCCCACCGGTTGGTGCCGCTCACCGGGACGAGGGCGAGGTTCTCCGCGGAACGCCAGAAGTTCTGGGTGGCGTTGCCGCCGAACCAGCCCGCGTCGACCGTGACATCTCCGTGGATCGTGGTGTCGTCGGGGGAGAGGCCGAGCCCCGCGATCGAGGTGTAGAAGCCGAGTTGGGCGTTGAGCCCGTGGTAGGTGCCGGGTTTGAACAGCAGCGCGTAGCGGCCGGTGCCGAACTGAGCCGACTCCTGCTGCCGGAACACCTCGTCCAGGCGGGACTGGATGTCCGGCTGGGCAGGGTCGAAGACGAGGACGTTGGGGCCCAGGTCACCTCCGCCGTGCAGCGGGCGGCACCGCCGGGTGGCCGCGGCCGGCGGATGGGCGGCCGCCGGCGCGGGCGGCGCTGCCGGTGTGACCGGTGCGGCGTACGCCGACGGCGCGGCGAGGGCCCCGAGCGCGGGCACGGCCGCGGCGGCACCGAGGAGCGTTCTGCGCGCGACGGGGGAGCGCCGGGCGACGGGGGAGCGCCGGGCGACGGGGGAATCCGCGGAACCCGCGGAACGGGCGGCGTCGGGGGACTCGGGGGACCCGGGGGACTGAGGGGACATCGAGGGCATGGGGCGGCTCTCCTGAGAGGTCGACAGTTCGGGAACCGAACCGTGGGGCGTGATGGGAGCGCTCTCTCGCCGGGGAATACTTCACGCCATGAAGAAAGCCGTCAAGGGGTAGGTGGGACTTCCTCGTCCGGTCTTCGCGCGCGGCCCTGACGCAGGTCTGCCGCTCGAACGTGTCGAATCCGTACAGATTGACCTTCCCGGCCGCCCCCGAACCCCCCGACCTCGCCCCTCGACCCCGACCTCGACGCCGAACCCGACGCTGACTCCAAACTCGACGCCGACGCCGACGCCGACGCCGACCCCGACCTCGCACCCGACCCCGATTGCTCGACGCCGAAGCCGCCCCCGACCCCGAGCGCAGGTCCCGCCCGCGCCGCCCACGAGCCAGGCCCGTCGGGCGGGCTCAGCCGTACGCCGTCACCAGGACCGTCAGCAGTGCCGCCGACAGGACGACTTCCGTGGCGCCCACCACGGCGACCCGCACCCGTCCGAGGGCCGGCATGAGCAGCGCGCGCAGGAGGCAGACGGCGAAGAACACGCCGGCCCACAGGCTCAGCACCGCCCCGACGGCCAGCGCCACGGCATGGTAGGTGCCCGACGCCCACCGGTACCCCGCGCTGCCCCGCTCGCGGATCATGGTCTTGACGTAGAGGACAGTGCCCGCGAAGTACAGCAGGCAGGTCAGCGTGGCCACCAGGGCGTAGCCGCCGCCTCCGAGGTGGAGGGCGACCGGCAGCATGCCGCAGGCCGGGATCACGGCGGCCAGGCCGTTGAGGGTGGCGCGCTCGCGGTTGTGGGCGGCGTACCAGCAGTTGACCGCGAGGAACGGCAGCGCGGCGAGCCCCGCGAGCAGCAGCCAGGGCGCGTGGACGACCAGCGCCAGGCCGGGCGGCACCAGGGCGGCGGCGAAGACGACCAGTGGCCGCACGTGACGGGCCGGAGCCTTGGGATTGCGGGAGACGCGGCGCAGCCGCAACCACTGCTGCAGGTGGTAGGTGGCGAGATAGCCGAGCAGCCAGGCCGCGAACAGTACCGCGTGCCAGGGCGTCGGCGTGCCGAGCAGGGTGCCCGCGAGGAACGGCACGACGAGCATCGCCCACGCCCCGTGCTGCTGGGGCAGCCAGCGTCGCACCGCCCGTGACGCCATGCCGCCCACTCCTTTCCGCCGCCCGTCCCGCGTGACGACCACAGGGTGCCACGGCCGCGCCGGCGCGAGGCATGGGCCGTTGGTCCGTGGGAGAAGGGACCTGCGGCGACGGGTACCGCCGACCAACGGCACTCACCCCGCCCTCGTCCCGCGGGCCAGCCTGGTCGGGCCAAGCCAACCCTTCTCACCACCTGGAACAGCCCATGCCCGCGGCAGAGGAAACGACGAGCGACGTCGTCAGACAGGCGTACGCCCCGGACCAGTACCGGCCCGGACGGGACATCACCGAATGGGAACCCGAGAACGAACTCTTCTGGAACTCGGTCGGCCGGCGCGTCGCGCGACGCAACCTGTGGATCGCCGTCCCGGCTCTGCTGGTCGCCTTCGTCGTCTGGCAGGTCTGGAGCGTCACGGCGACCAACCTGAAGGACGTGGGCTTCCCCTTCTCCACCTCCCAGTTGTTCTGGCTGACCGCGATACCCGGTCTGACGGGCGGCACGGCCCGGATCTTCTACACCTTCCTCGGCCCCAGAATCGGTCAGCGCACCTTCACGGCGCTGTCCACCGTGATTCTCGTCGTCCCGCTGATCTGGCTGGGCAGCGCGATCCAGGACACCTCGACGTCGTTCGCACAGATGGCGCTGATCGCCGCGCTGTGCGGGATCGGCGGCGCCAACTTCTCCTCCTCCCTCGCCAACATCGGCTTCTTCTTCCCCAAGCGGGAGAAGGGCAACGCCACCGGCATCAACGGCGGCCTGGGCAACCTCGGCGTCTCGGCGGTACAGCTGCTGACCCCCATCGTGATCACCAGCTCCGTGATCGCGATCGGCTCCGGCCAGGCGAACTCGAAGACCGGTGAGACCGTCTACCTGCAGAACGCGGCGTTCGTCTGGGTGCCGGTCCTGATCGTCCTGGCGGCGCTGGCCTGGTTCGGCCAGAACGACCTGAAGACCGCGTCGACGTCGTTCGCACAACAGAAGGTGATCTTCCGCCGGAAGCACACCTGGCTGATGACCTGGCTGTACGTCGGCACCTTCGGATCCTTCATCGGCTTCGCCGCCGCCCTGCCGATGCTGATCAAGACGACCTTCCCGGACTACTCCGTCGCCACCTACGCCTGGATGGGCCCGGCCACGGGCGCCCTGTCCCGCTGGGCGGGCGGCTGGATCGCCGACCGGCTGGGCGGCGCCCGCGTCACCATCCTGTCCTTCGTCGGCATGGCCGCCTCGATCATCGGCGTGATCAACTTCCTGCCGGCCGACGGCGGAACGGGCGACTTCGCGGGCTTCTTCGCCTGCTTCCTCGTCGCCTTCCTCTTCTGCGGCATCGGCAACGGGTCGACGTTCCGCCAGATCCCGGTCATCTTCCGCGGCACGCACCTGACGGGGCTGATCCCGGGCACCCCGCCCTACGCCGCCGCCCTGAAGCAGACCGAGATGGAGTCCGGCGCGGTCACCGGCTTCACCGCCGCCATCGCCGCATACGGCTTCTTCTTCATCCCGGCCCTCTTCGCGAACTTCGCGGTGACCAGCGCGATGTGGGGCTTCGTGGCCTTCTACACCACCTGCGTCGGCATCACCTGGTGGTTCTACGCCCGCAAGGACGCGGAGGCGCCGAGCTGACCGGGCCCGAGGACGGCGACCGGACCGACGGGCCGGGCGACTTCACCGCCCGGCCCGTCCGTGCGTGAGCCGCGGGCCCGGCACGATCCTTCACCTCACGAAGCACCTGCCGAACGGCCCCGGCCCGCACGATCCTTGACTCACCGATGCACCTGCCCAGCAGCCCCCGGGCCCCCACAACCCTTCACCCCTCGAAGCACCTGCCCACCAACCCCGGCCCGCACAACCCTCCACCCCTCGAAGCACCTGCCCGCGAGCCCCCGCGCCCCTCGAGCCGCTGCTCGGCTCCCGCCGTCACCGCCCGCCCCGCACCGTCACCGCCCGGCCAGCGCCGGCTCGACCGGGCAGCCCGCCACCCCGGCCGGGCCCGCCGTGCCCAAGGCGTCCGCCGGCACCCGCGCGGTCCGCCACAGCCAGCGCACATCCCGGCCGAACGACCACACCAGCGAGCCCAGCGCGGCCAGCACGACCGCGAAGTTCACCGCGTACGGCAGCACTTCGGCCCCGGCCAGCAGCAGGCAGATGCCCTGCAGCGCGGCGACCGTCTTACGGGCCATCGACGGCGGCAGCGGGGCGTTGAGCCAGGGCGCCACGCGCGCGGCGGCGACGAAGGCGTACCGCATGCCGCCGATCAACAGCACCCACGGTCCGAACAGGGTCGCGTCGTACACGCTGAGCACCAGGATCAGGAACGCGTCGACCTCCATGTCGAACCGGGCCCCGAGCGGGGTGGACGTGCCGGTGCGGCGGGCGACCTTGCCGTCCACGCCGTCCAGGATCAGCGCCACGGCGGTGAGCACCACCAGCAACATCACCGGCGGCGAGCTCGCGAAGGAGTCCGCGACCAGTGCCGTCACCCCGCCGACCAGGGTGGCCCGGCCGAGCGTGACCCGGTTGGCGGGACCGAAGGAGCGAGGCCGGGCGCGGTGCAGGGCCCGCGAGAGCACCGCCCAGCTGGCGACCGCGAAGACCAGCCCGGTCAGCCAGCCCACCGGACCCAAGCCGATGGCCGAACCGAGCAGCGCCAGCAGCAGGATCTGCGCACCCGCTCCCACCGCGGTCTCCTGCTGGACCAGCCTCGCGTCGTACGTGTTGTTCAGGGCCACCGCACCCCTCCGGCCGTGTGACAGAGTCGATCAACGCCGCGTATGGTGCGCGGCCTGTGCACACCTCGGTACGTGAAGACGTTCCCGTTCGTTCAGGAGGATGCGGATGAAGCGCACCGCACGCGCGTTCTGGGTCGGCCGTCCGGGAGCGGGTGAGATACGCGAGACACCGCTGACCGACCCGGCGGAGGGCGAGGTGCTGGTGCGCGCCCTGTACTCCGGTGTCAGCCGGGGCACCGAGACCCTCGTGTTCACCGGCGGGGTGCCCGAGAGCCAGCACGCCGCCATGCGGGCGCCCTTCCAGGAGGGGGACTTCCCCGGCCCGGTGAAGTACGGCTATCTCAGCGTCGGGGTGGTGGAGGAGGGGCCGGACGACCTGGTCGGCCGTACGGTGTTCTGCCTGTACCCGCACCAGACGCGCTACGTCGTCCCGGCCGCCGCCGTCACCGTCGTACCCGAGTCCGTGCCCGCCGAGCGGGCCGTCCTGGCCGGGACCGTCGAGACCGCCGTCAACGCGCTGTGGGACGCCGCCCCCCTCGTCGGCGACCGGATCGCGGTGGTCGGCGGCGGCATGGTCGGCTGCTCGGTGGCCGCACTGCTGGCCCGCTTCCCCGGCGTGCGACTGCAGTTGGTCGACGCCGACCCGGCGCGCGCCGCGACAGCCCGGGCGCTCGGCGTCGACTTCGCGCTGCCGCAGAGCGCCCTCGGGGAGTGCGACCTCGTCGTGCACGCCAGCGCCACCGAGGCCGGCCTCGCCCGCTCACTGGAACTGCTCGCCCCCGAGGGCACGGTGTGCGAGCTGAGCTGGTACGGCGACCGGCGGGTGAGCCTGCCGCTCGGCGAGGCCTTCCACTCGCGCCGGCTGACCGTGCGCAGCAGCCAGGTCGGCACCGTCTCGCCCCGCCGCGCCGGCCGTACCTACGGCGACCGGCTGACCCTGGCACTGGACCTGCTCGCCGACCCCGCCCTGGACGCGCTCGTCACCGGCGAGTGCGCCTTCGGGGAACTGCCCGAGGTGATGCCCGAACTGGCCTCCGGCCGGCTTCCCGCCCTCTGTCACCGCGTGCGCTACGCCGACGGCGCCTGACCTGAGAAAAGAGTGGGCGGCGGCTGAACACGGGGTACCGAAGAGCCGTACTAGTCGGCAGCCGCCGGCAGCAAGGGGCCGGCGGTTCCGACGCACCGCACCTGGAGGGTCGTCCGTTGTTCAGTGTCACCGTCCGCGATCACATCATGATCGCCCACAGCTTTCGCGGCGAGGTCTTCGGCCCCGCGCAGCGCCTGCACGGAGCGACGTTCCTCGTGGACGCCACCTTCCGCCGGGAGCAGCTGGACGACGACAACATCGTCGTCGACATCGGACTGGCTACCCGGGAGCTCGGCGCGGTCGTCGGCGAGTTGAACTACCGCAACCTCGACAACGAGCCCGACTTCGCCGGGGTCAACACCTCGACCGAGTTCCTCGCCCAGGTCATCGCGGACCGGCTGGCCGAGCGCGTCCACCGCGGCGCGCTCGGCGAGGGCGCCCGGGGCATCGCCCGCATCTCCGTCACGCTCCACGAGTCGCATGTCGCGTGGGCGAGCTACGAGCGTGACCTGTGACCGAGACGACCGTCGGCCGGCGCCACCGGCTGGACTACGTGCCCGCCCAGCAGGCCGGCACCGCCCCCGCCCCCGTGAACGGCGACCTGATCCCCATGGCCCTGAACACCGTGCACTTCGTGATGCCCGGCGGCGTCGACGACCTCGCCCGGCCGAGCGGCGGCAACGCCTACGACCGGCGGGTCTGCCTGGACCTGCCCGGCTTCGGCTGGCAGGTGCGTCGGCATCTCGTGGCCGGTTCCTGGCCCCGGCCCGAGGCGGCCGCCCGCACCGAACTCGCGCGTACGCTCAGCGAGTTGCCGGACGACACCGTCGTCCTGCTCGACGGGCTGGTGGCCTGCGGCGTCCCGGAGATCGTCCTGCCCGAGGCCGAACGGCTGCGCCTCGCCATCCTGGTGCATCTCCCGCTGGCCGAGGAGACCGGCCTGGCACCGCAGGTGGCCGCCGAACTCGACGCCAGGGAGCGGACGGTCCTGCGCGCCGTCCCGGCGGTGATCGCCACCAGCGAATGGGCGGTCCGCCGGCTGGTCGCCCACCACGGGCTCGCCCCCGACCGCGTCCATGTCGCCGCCCCCGGCGCCGACATCGCGCCCCTCGCCCCCGGCACCGACGGCGTGTCCCGGCTGCTGTGCGTGGCCGCCGTGACACCCCGCAAGGGACAGCACCGGCTGGTGGAGGCGCTGGCCACGGTGACCGACCTGCCGTGGAGCTGTGTCTGCGTGGGCGGACTGGACCAGGACCCGGCGTACGTCGACCGGTTGCGCGACCTGATCGCGGAGCACGGTCTGACGGACCGGCTGCACCTGGCGGGCCCGCAGGCCGGGGCCGAACTCGACGCGAGCTACGCGGCCGCCGACCTGATGGTGCTGACCTCGTACGCGGAGACGTACGGCATGGCGGTCACCGAGGCGCTGGCACGCGGCATCCCCGTGCTGGCCACCGACGTCGGCGGGCTGCCGGAGGCGGTGGGCCGCGCGCCCGACGGGGGCGTCCCCGGCATCCTCGTCCCGCCGGAGGACCCGGCCGCCCTGGCGGCGGAACTGCGCGGCTGGTTCGGCGAGGCCGACGTGCGGCGCCGGCTCAAGGCCGCCGCGCGCGGCCGCCGCGCCGCCCTGGACGGTTGGGCCACCACCGCCCGCAGCCTGGCCGGCGTCCTGCTCCGGCTCCCCAGCGAACCCCGGAGGGCGGCATGAGGAAGACCACGGCGGTACCGGCGGACGACCTCGCCGCGAGTCCCGAAGCGGGCACGGGAGTCGCCGGGCCCGGTACGGACGGGGTGATCCCCGGTGCCGGGCCGGCCGGGGGGAGCCGGGAGCGCGAGACCGTCCGGCTGCGCGAGTCCGGGCCCGAGGAACCGGCCCGGTACGCGCCCGAGTGGCTGCGGTTGCGGGAGGGGCCCGACGCGGCCGCCCGCGCTCTCGACCTGCTCGATCCGCTGCGGATCCGGCTCGCCAACATGCCCCGGCGTCCCGGCGGTCTCGTCGTGCACGACGTGGGCTGCGGCACCGGCTCGATGGGGCGCTGGCTCGCGCCCCGGCTCGACGGCGCCCAGCACTGGGTGCTGCACGACCGCGACCCCTATCTCCTGCACTTCGCCGCCGTCGCCTCGCCGCGTGCCGCCGCCGACGGCAGCGCGATCACCGTGGAGACGCGGCGCGGCGACGTCGCCCGGCTGACCTCGGACGCCTTCGCCGGCGCCTCGCTGGTCACCGCCTCGGCGCTGCTCGACGTACTGACCCGTGAGGACGTCGAGGCCCTGGCCGCGGCCTGCGTGGGGGCCGGCTGTCCGGCGCTGCTGACGCTCTCCGTCGCGGGCCGTGTCGACCTGACGCCCGAGGACCCGCTGGACGCGGAGATCGTCGACGCCTTCAACGAGCACCAGCGCCGCGACGGCCTCCTCGGACCCGACGCGGTCCCGGTCGCCACCGAGGTGTTCGCCCGGCACGGCGCGACGGTGCGCACGCAGCCGAGCGCCTGGCGGCTGGGCCCCGCCGAGTCCGATCTGACGGCCCAGTGGCTGCGCGGGTGGGTGAGCGCGGCGGTCGAGCAGCGCCCCGCGCTGGCCGCCCGCGCCGAGCGCTATCTCGCCGCCCGGCTGGCCGCCTGCGCGTCCGGCGCGCTGCGGGTCACCGTCCACCACACCGACCTCCTGGCCCTGGCCCGGCCCACGGGCGGCCCCCGGTGAGCGCGGAGGCGACCCGAGCGCGCCGCCGGGTGGGGGCCCCGGCGCCCGCGGCGGCTCCCGTCGCGGTGTCGGGCGAGCGGCGCCGCAGGCTCGTGCGACGTCCGGGGCGCACCGTGCCGGCCCCACCGCCGGCCCGGTCGCAGGCCACGGCCGCCCCGGCTTCCGGCGTGCCCCACGCGGCCTCGTCCGGGCCCCGGGGCGGCGGACCCGTCCCCCCGGTGACCGGTGTCGTGCTCCCGGCCCCGCGCGTGCCGGACGCCGTACCCACGGCTCCCGGCGCCGCACACCCGGCCCCGCGACGTCCCCGCCCCCCGGCGCCCGTCGCCGCGGTGCCGGCCGCCGCGGCGCCCGCCCCTGCCGTGGCCGCCGCCTCCCGCCCCGAGACCTCGCCGGGGGGCCGGTCGCCGGCGCGGCGGATGCTCGCGCCGCTCACCTCGCGAGCCGTGCGCACTCACGGGGGCACCGCCGCCGGAGTGCTCATCCTCGGCGTGCTCATGTGGCGCATGGGCACCGGCCCCCTGCTGGACGGGCTGCGCCGGATCGACCTGCCGACGCTGCTCGCGGCCCTCGGGATCGGCGTGGTCACCACCGTGTTCAGCGCGTGGCGGTGGGCGCTGGTGGCCAGGGGGCTGCGCATCCGCCTGCCGCTCGGACCGGCCGTCGCCGACTACTACCGCGCCCTGTTCCTCAACGCGGCGCTGCCCGGCGGCGTCCTGGGCGACGTCCACCGGGCGGTGCGGCACGGACGCAGCGAGGGCGACGTGGGCCGCGGCGTGCGCGCGGTGGTGCTGGAGCGCGCGGCGGGTCAGCTGGCGCTGGCCGCCGTCGGTGTGACGGTCCTGCTGGTCGCCCCGTCCCCGGTCCGCGCGGACGTACGCCATGCCGTACCGCTCGCCGCCCTGGGCACCGTGGGCGCGGTCGCCGTGGCGCTGGCGCTGCGGATGAACCGCCCCCTCTCGGCCGCCGCCCGCCGGGGCGGCAGGGCGCGTGCCCTGCTCGTGGAGGCACGCGAGAGTCTGCTGTCGCGGCGCAACGGGCCGGGTGTGGCCCTGTCGTCGCTGGTGGTGCTCGCCGGACACATCGCCATGTTCGTCGTGGCGGCCCGCGTCGCGGGCTCGGCCGCCTCCGCGGCCACCCTGCTGCCGCTGGCCGTGCTGGCGCTGCTGGCGATGAGCCTGCCGCTGAACGTCGGCGGCTGGGGCCCGCGCGAGGGAGTCACGGTCTGGGCGTTCGGCGCCGCCGGCCTGGGGGCGGACACCGGGCTGGCCGTCGCCGTCGTCTACGGGGTGCTCGGCTGTGTGGCCGCACTGCCCGGCGCCGTCGTCCTGGTCGTCCGCCGGAACCGGGCCGGTGCCGGTGCCGCCGACTCCGGCCCCGCGCCCGGGCCTGACGAGCGCTACCCGCGCTCGCCCCCGGCGGCATCGGGATTCCCGGACGTCAGCAGCGAGAAATACGACGCGAAGGAATCCGCCAGGCTCACCAGCAGTTCCTTCCCCTTTTCCGCGGACCCCAGGGAAGGACGGCCGATGACGCCCGAATCGGTATAGGCGGACATTCCCGTGGTGAGCAGATGACGGCGGTCGTCGGCCACGAGATCCGCGGCCTCGAACCCGGGCCGTACCACCTCCGGATCGGAGTGCAGCAGGATCGAGGTCTCGATCTCCCCGGCGTGCATGTCGGTGAGCAGGGAGGTCGTCACCCCCGCCCGCTCCCGGGCCGTCTCCCAGTCCTCCGGGGCCGGGAACAGCGCCATCCGCTCACCGCGTGCGGAGGCCTCCTGGACGACGTTGCCGAGCACGTAGTTGCCGCCGTGCCCGTTGACCACCACCAGGGCCTCGACGCCCGAGCGGCGCAGGGAGTCCGCGATGTCCCGCACCACCGCGTGCAGGGTCACCGCGGAGATGCTGACGGTCCCCGGCCAGGCGGCGTGCTCGTGCGAGCAGCCGACGGTCACCGGAGGAAGGAGGTGCACCGGGTAGCCGGCGGCGATCTCCCGCGCGACGGCACAGGCGACGAGGGTGTCGGTGGCCAACGGCAGATACGGTCCGTGCTGCTCGTAACTGCCCACCGGAAGGACCGCCACCCGCGTCGCGGCACCCGCGCCCCGCTCACGCACATCGTGCGTGGTGTCCGCCGGCAACACCCCGTACGCCGCCGACCGTATTCCCGAACCACTCATCTTTTCCCGGCCTTTCTCTTCGCTTAGGAACCAGATCATGACAGAAAAAATTGGCGTACTCGGCAAGAAGACAGCGCAGCGCACCGGTGTGGAACGCGTGGTGAATGCGCCGCTGCCCACCGTGTACGGGAAATTCCAGGCGGTCGGCTACCTGGACCACGACCGCGGTGACGAACAGGTGGCCCTCGTGTACGGCGACATCGGCACCGAGGACGTCCTGACCCGGCTGCACTCCGAATGCCTCACCGGCGACGCGTTCGGCTCCCAGCACTGCGAGTGCGGCGACCAACTCGCCGCAGCCCTGCGCGCGGTGGCCGCCGAGGGCCGGGGCATCGTGGTCTATCTACGCGGCCACGAGGGCCGTGGCATCGGTCTGCTCGCCAAGCTGCGCGCCATGGCACTGCAGGCGGAGGGCCTGGACACCGTCGAGGCGAACCTGGCGCTCGGCCTCCCCGTGGACGCCCGCGACTACTCGGTGGCCGCCGGCATCCTGCGCGACCTCGGCGTGCGCTCGGTCCGCCTGATGTCGAACAACCCGCGCAAGCGGGAGGCGCTGACCGACAACGGCATCGCCGTCACCGAGACCGTCCCGCTGCTCATCCCGCCGTGCGAGAACAACATCACCTACCTGCGGACCAAGCGGGAGCGGATGGACCACCACCTCCCGCACCTGGACGCCGTGGCGCACTGGTCCTGAACGCCCCACCCGTCACCGCGGGCGGGACACGCAGGGTCACACCTGCCCGGCCCGTCGTCATCGGCGGCGGGGTGGTGGGCACCGGCATCACCCACCACCCCACCGCCGCGGGCGTCCTGGTCGCGGAACGGGACGAGTCGGACGCTGATGAGAGCGCTCTCGCGGTGACGTCGGGGGTGTTCATGCCACTGCCGCAAGGGGGCGGCCCCGGTGAGCGCGGCGGAGGCAACTCGGGACTGCAACCTCCCGAGTGAGGCGGTGACTTCGGTATCCCGTCTTCTGTATGCGGCCGACTTCTCCGAGGGCGGCTCCCAGCGGGCACCGGCCGTCGGCGAGGTGATCCGCGACCCGCACCCCGGCCGCGTAACCTTCGTGGACGTCCCGCCCCTGAGCGCCGACCGGTCCACGGCCGACGCCCCGCGTCCGGAGGTCAACCGCGTATGACGCCCCTGCACCTGTGGCTGCGCCACGAAGTCCGCCCCACGGAGCGGCGCACCCCGATCGTGCCCGGCGACGCCCGCCGCCTGGTCGAGCGGGGCGTGCGGCTGACCGTCGAGGAGTCCCCGCAGCGGATCTTCCCCATCGAGGAGTACGAGGCCGCGGGCGCCCGCGTCGCCCCGGCCGGTTCCTGGGTGTCGGCACCGGCCGACACCGTCGTCCTCGGCCTGAAGGAACTC
This sequence comes from Streptomyces sp. bgisy159, assembly GCF_057707805.1. NCBI lineage: Bacteria > Bacillati > Actinomycetota > Actinomycetes > Kitasatosporales > Streptomycetaceae > Streptomyces > Streptomyces sp. bgisy159. The sequence goes on from NZ_JBYIQX010000041.1 coordinate 60,104, forward strand.
CCCGACGAACCAGCGCGGCTGACGCACCGCCACGTCTACTTCGGGCACGCCTACAAGCGGCAGCCGGGCGCGGCCGAGCTGCTGCGCCGTTTCACCGCAGGCGGCGGCGCGCTCCTCGACCTGGAGTACCTGGCCGACGGCCAGGGCCGCAGACTGGCCGCCTTCGGCTTCTGGGCGGGTTACCTCGGCGCGGCCCTGGCGGTCCTCCAGCACCGGGGGCGGCTGACGGCCCCGCTGCGCCCCACGGACAAGGGCGCGCTGGACGAGACCCTGCTGCGCGCCCCCGGCGACCCGGACTTCACCGCCCTCGTCATCGGTGCCCTGGGCCGCAGCGGCCGGGGCGCCCGCACCGCGTTCGCCACCGCGGGCGTCGACCCCACCTGCTGGGACCTCGCCGAGACCCGAGCGCTGGACCGCCGCACCCTGCTCGACCACGAGGTAATGGTCAACTGCGTCCTGGCCACCACTCCCGTGCCGCCGTTCCTCCGGGACACCGACCTCGACGCCCCGGCCCGCCGCCTGCGCACCGTCTCCGACGTCACCTGCGACGTCGGCTCACCCCTCAACGTGTTGCCTGTGTACGACAGGACCACCGAGTGGACCGAGCCGGTGCGAAGGCTCCACAAGGACCCCCCGCTGGACCTGATCGCCATCGACAACCTGCCGTCGCTGCTGCCGCGGGAGTCCAGCATCGACTTCTCGGCGTCCCTGCTGCCGCAGCTCCTCGCCTTCGAGACGGGCGGCGCATGGGGCCGCTGCCTCGACCGGTACCACCGGGCCCGACGGGAACTGGGCATCGTGGAGGGCGATGCGGCGGGTGAGTGAGCGGATCGATCTTGGAAGGCGGCCCGGTCCGAGCGGCCCGGTTCGAGTGGCCCGGTCCCTTCGGGCTCCGGGCCGGGGGATCGATCAGTCGACGACGGCCTCGTGCACCAGCCGCTTGAGGTCCTGGAACAGACCGAGCGGCGACCGGGGCCGCAGCTGGGTCATGAACTGCACGGTCAGGTCGCGGCCCGGGTCCACCCAGAAGGTCGTGGTGGCCACCCCGCTCCAGCCGTAGGTGCCGAGCCCGGCCGGCGCGGTCGTGCGCTCCGGGTCGATCACCACGGACACGCCGAGCCCGAACCCCACGCCGTCGTTGCCGGGTTCGTCGTGGGCCGGGCGGCTGCCGAAGGAGCGCAGGTCGGCGCCGCCGGGCAACTGGTTGGCGGTCATCAGGTCGACGGTGTCCGGCGCGAGCAGCCGCACCCCGTCGAGCTCACCGCGCCGCCGCAGCATCTCCACGAACCGGTGTACATCGTATGCGGTCGCCGCCATACCGCCGCTGCCCGACAGGAACCGGGGCCGGCCGCCACGCAGGGGCAGCCCCGGGATGGGCCGGATACCTCCCTGGTCCGTCTCGCCGTACAGTTCCGCAAGCCGTCCCGCCCGGGCGTCGCTCACCTGGAACCCGGCATCGGGCATCCCCAGCGGGCGGAAGACCCGCTCGGCCAGCACCTCGTCCAGCGGCCGGCCCGCCACCACCTCAAGGACCCGCCCGAGCACATTGGTGGCGACCGAGTAGTTCCACTGCGTGCCCGGCTCGAACTGCAGGGGCAGCGAGGCGTACACGTCGACCGTGCCGGCCAGATCGGTACCCGGCTTGACCGCCGACTCCAGGCCGGCCTCCCGGTACAGCGCGTCGACGGGGTGGCAGTGGTAGAAGGCGAAGGTCAGCCCCGCCGTGTGAGTGAGCAGATGACGGATCCGGATCGGCCCGTCCGCCGGTCGGGTGACCAGGTCCGCCCCTGAGCCCCGCACGTACACCCGCGGCTCGGCGAAGGCCGGCAGATGGTCGGCGACCGGGTCGTCCAGCGACAACCGGCCCTCCTCCACCAGCGTCAGCGCGGCGACCGTGGTGACCGGTTTGGTCATGGAGTAGATCCGCCACAGCGTGTCGGGCTCCACGGGCAGTCCCGCCGCGACATCCCGCCGACCGTACGTGGTGAGACGGGCGACCCGGCCCCCGCGCGCCACCGAGATCAGGAAACCGGGCAGCCGGCCCTCGTCCACCAGACGGGTGACATGCCGGTCCACGCGGTCCAGCGCCTGCCCGTCCAGCCCGACCTCGCCCGGGTCCACCTCTTGCCGCAGCCGTGCCATCGCTCTCCTCAGATACGTTCGTCGAGGTGGGGCCGGGCACACCGGCCGGACCCCGCCGCCACATCGTGGCGCAGTCAGCGCCGGGACGGGCCCGATTCGGCGGCGTGCCGGGTGTGGGCCGCGTCGCGCCGGCCCTCGCCCGGCCGCCCCGGCAGCGCCCGGGCCAGCGGCACGGCGACCGCCGCGCAGAGAGCCAGCACGGGCAGCGGCCATCGCGCGCCGCCGGCCGTCATCAGCACGGTCGCCACCGCCACTCCCAGAGCGGGTCCCACGTTCATCGCCGTCTGCTGCAATCCGCCCGCCACCCCCGCCGACGCCACGGGAGCCCGCCGCACGACGACATGGCTCGCCGCCACCATCACCGCCCCGAACCCGGCGCCCACCAGCGCGAAACCGACGCAGAACACCGCTGCGCCGGACGCCCGCACCGGCAGCAGGACGCCCGCCGCCACCAGGACGGCGGACACGGCCGTCGTACGCCGGGCCCCGACCCGGCGCAGCAGCACGGCGGCGGCCGGTGCGGCCGCGATCAGCAGCACCGCCAGCGGCAGCCCGGCCAGGGCGCACCCGAGCGGGGTGAGCCCCAGGTCGCGCTGGAGGGCGTACACGCCGGCGAACAGGGCGCCGTTCAGCGCCGCCGACACCGCGACCAGGACGCCCAGCGCCGCCCGCACCGCCGGGACGCCGACCACCTCCGCCGGCACCAGGGGAGCCGCGGTCCGCCGCTCATGCCGTACGAAGGCGACCGCGGCGGCCCCGGCCCCGGCCAGTGACCAGCCGGACAGCGCGACGAGGGCATGCACCAGCGCGGCGAGCGCCAGCCCGAGCAGCACGGCACCGGGGACGTCCAGCGGGGGACCGGCGGGCCGAACGCGAGATCCTTGCGAGGGCCGCTGCATCGAGTCGCGCGCGGGCGCCGGTTCCCCGGCCGGCGGCCCGGGCTCGGCGAGGAACAGCAGCGCGAGGACACCGAACAGCAGCGCCGGTCCGACCTGGACGAGGAACACCGATCGCCAGCCGAACCCGGTCGCCAGCGCCCCGCCGAGCAGGGGGCCCGCGGCCGCCGCCACCCCGATGGCCGCCGTCCGCGCGGCGAGCGGCCCGCGCAGCCGGTCGGGCGGGAACGCCGCCCGCAGCATCCCCAGCGTGGCCGGCTGCAGCAGCGCCCCGAACACTCCCTGCACGACCCGCAGTGCGACGACCCAGCGCACGTCGGGCGCCACCGCGACGCCCGCCGACACGGAGCCGAAACCGAGCATGCCCGCGGCGAACGTCCGCCGGTGCCCGTAACGGTCGGCGAGCCGCCCCGCGAACACCAGCAGCCCCGCCACGGCGATCAGATACCCGGTGCTCGTCCACTGCGCCTCGGCGTAGGACGCGCCCAGGTCCTGCCGCAGGACCGGCTGGGCGACGGTGAGCACGGTGCCGTCGAGAGCGACCACCACGGCACCGGCGATGCTCGCGGCCAGGACGAGCGGGCGGTTCACCCGTGTGCCTCGGGGCCGAGGTGCGCGGTCAGCGCCGCGTCCAGCAGCGGGGTGATCTCCTCAGTCCCGGCGGCGAGTTGGAGACTGCCCCAGCGCCACAGCTGGGCGAGGCCGTGCAGGTTGGCCCACAGCGCGGCCGCCACTGCCCGCGCCGCGGCGTCGGGCCGGACGCGCCCCACCAGGTCCACCAGCGCCTGGAACAAGGGCAGGCTGGTCTCCCGCAGCCCCAGCCGGTCGCCGCTGACCAGCAGGTCGTGACGGAACATCAGCTCGTACATGCCGGGGTTGGCGGCGGCGAACTCCAGGTAGACACGGGCGAGTTCGCCGATCGCCGAGCGAGGTGGTCCGGGGTGGCCGGCCAGGACCCGCTCGGTACGGGTGCCGAGGTCGGCGAAGCCGCGTCCGGCGATGGCCGACAGCAGCTCGAGGTGGGTCGGGAAGTGGCGGCGCGGCGCGCCGTGCGAGACGCCCGCCCGACGGGCGATCTCGCGCAGCGTCAGCGCGCCCGCCCCCTCCCGGGCCACCAGATCCACACCCACCTCGACGAGGCGCTCCCGCAAACCGGCCTCGGAATGTCGTCCCTCGTTCATGTGGACACTGTCCACCAAGGGGGTAGACAGTGTCTACTCCCTGTCGTCTTCGTCGACCCGGGCGGCACCCGTCGGCCCCAGGCACCAGTCGGGGCGGGTGCGGTGCGGGGCGCGGCCGGGGAGGAGCGGGGCGAGGGCCTCGGCCTACTGCTCTCCCCGCGGGGTCGGGGGCAGGTCGGTCCAGCTGGTGTGCCGTCCCGACGCGCTCGCCTCCGTCTCCCCGTCGGGGCACCTCCCGCGCCCTTCAGGCAGTGGGGGAGGACCGGCAGGAGATCCCCCCGCGGCCGGGCCTACTTCTTCGACTCGACGGCGTGCCCGCCGAACTGGTTGCGCAGTGCGGCGACCATCTTCATCTGCGGGGAGTCCTCCTGGCGGGAGGCGAACCGCGCGAAGAGCGAGGCCGTGATGGCGGGCAGCGGCACGGCGTTGTCGATGGCCGCCTCCACCGTCCAGCGTCCCTCGCCGGAGTCCTCAGCGTAGCCGCGCAGCTTCTCCAGGTGCTCGTCGTCGTCCAGGGCGTTCACGGCGAGGTCGAGCAGCCAGGAGCGGATGACCGTGCCCTCCTGCCAGGACCGGAAGACCTCGCGGACGTTGTCCACGGAGTCGACCTTCTCCAGCAGCTCCCAGCCCTCGGCGTAGGCCTGCATCATGGCGTACTCGATGCCGTTGTGGACCATCTTGGAGAAGTGCCCGGCGCCGACCTTTCCGGCGTGGACATAGCCGTACGGGCCCTCGGGCTTGAGCGCATCGAAGATCGGCCGGAGACGGTCCACGTGCTCCTGCTCGCCGCCCACCATCAGGGCGTAGCCGTTCTCCAGGCCCCACACGCCGCCGGAGACGCCCGCGTCGACGAAACCGATGCCCTGGGCGCCGAGTTCGGCGGCGTGCTTCTCGTCGTCGGACCAGCGGGAGTTGCCGCCGTCGACGACGGTGTCCCCGGCCTGGAGCAGCCGGCCGAGTTCGTCGACGACGGACTGGGTGGCGGTCCCGGAGGGCACCATCACCCAGACGGTGCGCGGCGCTTCCAGCCGGTCGACGAGTTCGGCGAGGCTCGCCACGTCGGAGACCTCGGGGTTGCGGTCGTAGCCCACGACGGTGTGGCCCGCGCGGCGGATCCGCTCACGCATGTTGCCGCCCATCTTGCCGAGGCCGATGAGTCCGAGCTGCATGGTCTGGCTCACTTCCTG
>NZ_JBYIQX010000042.1:0-64485 GCF_057707805.1 Streptomyces sp. bgisy159
CAGTGGTTCTTCCTCCGGTCGAACGGCATCGTCGCCACCGCCGACAGCACCCCGGCCCAGAAGATGATCTGCGGCACGGTCCGGTCCGTCCACGCCACCTCGGCCAGCAGCAGGGCGCAGAGCATCGTGCACCCCGCCTGGACCAGCACGATGCGCGCCCAGACGCGGCGCCGGACCACCGACCGCAGATTGATCTGGACCCCGGCCCGCAGCCGCCGGAAGAACAGCAGCGCGCCCAGCGCCCAGATCCCGGCCATCGGGACCAGGTCCCACAGGCGTTGGCCGAGTCCCAGAGGCAGTGCGCGCGGCGTCGCCCCGTCCTCGGGGAACAGGTCGAGGCCGACACCGGCGAAGACGACGCAGAGCAGCGCGAGCCAGCGCAGTCCGCGCAGCATGCGGTACGAGGCGTTGTCGAGGCCCCGCCGCATCTCCGCCGAGTCGGGGGCGACGGCGAGGGCATCGGCGTAGAGGGTGGCCGCGAGGGGTGCCTTGGCCTCGTCGGCGGCCTTGGCGGTGAGCCGGGAGAGAGCCTCCGGGTGGTGGGGGTCGAGCCGGAGGATGGCCTGGTCCAGCATGTCGGCGACGGTCCTGTTGCCCGCCATGCCGGCGATCAGCCTGGCCACTTCGAGGGGGAAGACCTCCTCGGGTGCCAGGCGCATGGCCTCTTTGGCGAGTTCGGCGGATTCGTCGAGGAAGACCTGCGGGATCCCGCCTCCGGGGAACCCGCCGCCGTGCTCCTGACCGTACCGGATGGCCTTGATGCGCCACAGCCAGTCGCCGAGCATCGCGTACCCCACCCAGTACTCGGGGGCGATGCGGATGACCTCCCGCAGGACGCCCTCGGTCTCCGGGAAGCGGCCGCCCACGGCCTGGAGGGCGTAGGCCCGCTGGATGAGCGCGGGGACGTCCTCGGGGTCGAGCGCGAGCGCCCGTTCGGTCGCCTCCAGCGCCTGGTCCGCCTCGTTCTCCAGGCGGAGATGGCACCGGGCGAGCCTGACCCAGGCCCGGACGTCCTCCGGATCCTCGGCGAGCCGCCGGGTGAGGACCGTCTTGGCTTCGTCGTACCGCCTCAGCTCGAAGAGCCCGTCGGCCCGTTCCAGGGAGGAGTGCGCGGTCGTCACAGCTTGCGCCTCTTCTTCAGGTACGCGACGAGGTCGTCGTACATGCCGCCCTCGTTCGCGAACATCGCCACATTGCGGGCCGAGGCGAACCACGGTTCGGTCGACGGGACGACCTCCTTCGCGGCCGCCAGCAGGTCCTTCATGCCGATCATGCGGACGGTGCCGGTGCGGGCCGACTCCAGCAGGGCGCGTTCGGCGGCGGCCTCGCAGACGTGGGCGAGGTCGGCGCCGGACAGGCCGTCGGTGGCCTTGGCCAGCCTGCCCAGGTCGATGTTCTCGATGGGACGGTCGCGCAGGTGGTAGCGGAGGATCGCCTCGCGGGCGGGGGCGTCGGGCGGCAGCACCAGGAGGGTGCGGTCCAGGCGGCCCGGGCGGCGCAGGGCGACGTCCACGTCCCAGGGGACGTTGGTGGCGGCCAGCACGAACACGCCCTCGTTGGCGCCGGCGTCGATGCCGTCCAGCTCGGTGAGCAGCTGGTTGACGGTGTTGCGCATGCCGCTGTGCGCCGTACGGCTGCGCTTGGCGCCGAGCGCGTCCAGCTCGTCGAGGAAGACCACGCAGGGGGCCTGGCGGCGGGCGGCCTCGAAGACCTCGTGCATGTTGCGCTCGGAGTTGCCCATCCACATGTCGAGGACGTCGTTGACGGACACCGACAGGAAGGACGCGCCGAGTTCACCGGCGACGGCCCGCGCGATGAAGGTCTTGCCGCAGCCGGGCGGCCCGTACAGCAGCAGGCCGCCGCGCAGGCTCTTGCCGTACAGGCGGCGCAGTTCGGGGTTGCGCAGGGGCGCGAGGAACGCCGCCTCCAGCCGCTCCTTCACCTCCCGCATGCCGCCGACGTCGGCCAGCCGTACGCCGCCCGGCGCCTCCACGTCCCAGGCGTCGGGGCCGCCCGTCGCGCCCGGCCCGTCGGCGGCGGCCCGCGGCGCCTCGGTGCCCGGTGTCCCGGTGTCCGTAGTCCCGGTGTCCGGCGTCCCGGTGTCCGGCGTCTCGACGAACCGGGGCGGTACGACGTCCCCGATCTGCTGCTCGGCGGCTTTCCAGTCGAAGCCGGTCGACGGCTCCCCCGTACCGTCCGCCGACGTGGTGGCGGGTGGCGGCTCGTCAGTCCCGGCAGGGGACGCGGGTATCCCCATCGCCCGGGCCATCAGCGCCCGCGCCTGCGCGTCCCCCGGCGCCTGCTGCAGCGCCGTGGCGACCTCGGCGACGGCGGCCTCGCCGTGCCCGGCGGCCAGCAGCAGCTCCGCCAGATGAAGGCGCAGGGGGACGTCGGCGGGGGCCGCGGCGACGGCCGTACGGAGGCTCTTGATCAGCGGGGACTCTTCGGACATGGCCCTACCCTACGGACCGGCGACCGGCCCCCGGTTCGGGGACCGGAGTTCCGTTTCACCTTCGGGGGACCGGACCGCCGAGGCGGTCGCCGCCTCGCGGGTGAAGGTAGCCGCCGCGTCCGCCCCCGATGGCCGACGGCCCCGATCGGTTCCGTCCGACCGATGTGATCAAGCCAACCGCCCTTGCGGCTCCCGGGAATTGTGCGGCGGCTCGGCTCTCGCGTATGAATGAGATCAACAAGCCGCGCTCCCTTTCGGACGCGGCTTATGTGCGCGGTTTCCTGACCCGAAACCGCTTTCGTTGATCTCACGGGGAGACAATAGAATGAACAAGGGCATACGTACGCGCCTGATGTCCGGTGCGGCTGCCGCTTTCGCGGCCGGCGCGCTGGTGCTGACGGCGGCCCCGGCACACGCCACCTCGGCCTCCACTTCCGTGGGTCTGCCGGGCGGCAACAAGATCTCGGTGAACGCCTGGCACTGCGGCTTCTACGTCACCACCTGTGACTGGAAGGCCTCCACCAAGATGTCGGGCAGCAACCCGCGCAAGGCGCAGTGGATCCAGAACCGCGCCGAGCTGCAGGCCCACGGCTTCAGCGTCTCCATCAAGATCTCCAAGAACCCCGAGGCCACGCTCACCATGAAGAGCAAGTCCCTCGGCGAGGTCCGCTGGAAGAACACCCGCGCCAACATCTCCGACACCCACGGCCAGATGCGCCCGGGCGGCGCCACCACCTACGTGTCGACCAAGAGCTGCGGCTCGGCCAAGGTCACCAACTCGATCAAGGTCAGCGAGAAGTGCGCCTACGCGGGCGCCGCCTGACCGGCTTCCGCTTCGGCGTGCCGAAGTAGTTGAGCGAGCGACAGGAAATGTCACACCGTCAAGGGCCCGGCGGTGTGGCATTTTTTGCTGGCTTTTGCCGGCTTTCCTGGGGGACCTGTGAATGAACGGGGGAGATCCGTGAGATTCGGTACCGTGCCGCGGCGGGCGCGTGGAGGAATTCCGGTGCGCCGTCTTCTCGGGGCGGCGACGGCCGCCGTCCTGATGGCGTCCTGCGCGTCGTGCATTTCCTCGTCCGGCGATTCGGAGCAACGGGATCCGGCCAGGGCCCGCCAGTTCGACGTGCTGGCCAGCGGCGAGAACGGCTACTACTACCACCCGTTCCTGCGCCGGGAGCCGGCCGGACCGCAGGCCCAGTCCTACGCACTGCGCACCCTCACCGAACTCGGCCGGGACCCGAAGACCAGCATGAGCCCCGCCGACGCCGCCTCCTTCCGCCACGACGCCCTGGAGACGGCCTCCCTGTGGGGCCGCGACTGGCTCGTCCCGCTGCGCCGCGCCGGCGCCGGCGACGTCCTCGGCCCCGCCGACGCGACGGCGGTGGGCAAGGCCCGCGCCGAGGGCGGCTGGTACGTCGACTCCGCGCTCGGCGACGACGGTGACGCGGCCCGCCTCGGTGGCACCTGGGCCGCCCTCGACGTCCTCGACGCGGTCGACGGCCTGGACGACCTCCCCGCGGACGACCGCGCCACCACCGTGGCCTGGCTGCGCTCGCTCGCCGACGCGCCCGCGTCCGCCCCGGGCGGCCGTCCCCTCGACCAGAGCAGCGCCCTCGCCGCCTCCCTGCGCCTCCTGCACGAACCCGTCCCGGCCACCCTCACCCGCGTCCCCGCGCCCCGCACCGACGACTACGCCGGCCTCACCCCCGAGGCCCGCGGCCAGCGGCTCGCCGACACCTACGCCTACGTCGTCGTCCAGGAGGCGGCCGGACGCAAGCCCGCGGTGGACCGCGGCACCTGGGAGCCGGTGCTCCGCGACGGCGCCGCCGAGCTGCCGTACGAGCAGCTCTACCAGCTGGTGCACGTCCTCGGAGCGGCCGGTTCGCCGCGGTCCCTGTTCACGCCGGTGATCGAGCGGCTCGAAGCCGACCGCCTCGACGACGGCACGGTCCGCGACCCCGACGCCTACCTCGGCAACCCCGACGCCTCCCTCTTCGTCCAGCGGCTGCGCGCCCTCGCGGGCTGGTCCCGCCGGGACCCCGGGCTGCTGTCCGCCCTCGACCGCGAGGAACACGCACCGGACGTGAGCCAGGAGGGCGCCGAGCGGCTGAACCGGGCCGCCCTGCGCCAGGTCACCGACGGTGACGACGACGCCGCCGACCAGGCACGGAAACTGTGCGCCGACCCGACGGTGCTGCCCGCCACCGTCACCGAGCAGAACGCCACCGTCTGGCAGCGCACCGCCCTGACCTGCACCGACGCCGACGCACCGGCGGCCGTCCCGACGGTCGCCCGCTGGGCCCTGGACACCCCCGCACGGCTGGTCGCGGCGGCCACGCTCACCGTGGGCCTCGCCGACGCCGGCCACCGGGACGCCGTGCCCTCCTGGATCACCGCCGACGCCCTGCGGCCCTGGGCACAGAACCCGGACCGCTTCCCCTCCGTCTACGACTACGCGCTGGTCGCCCGGGCCTACGTCCTGCTCGGCGGACCCGTGGACGGGACGCTGCGCGCCGCCCTGGACCGGGGCATCACCCCCCACCGGGGCTGCCCGGCCCTGCCCGACCTGTACCAGGTCGGCGGCGGCGACACCGCGTGCGACCTGAAGACCACCTGGGCCGTGTGGACGCTGGACCGGCGTCTGGACGGCGCCATGGGCTGGCTGCCGGCCGGCGACCAGGACGGGAGGAAGAGCGGAAAGTGAGCGAGAACCCGGTGAACGCACTGCTGCGCGCGGAGGGCGTGGGCAAGTCCTACACCCTGCGCGGAAGGAGGGTCGACGTCCTGCGGGAGGTCGACCTGGCCGTCGGAGGAGGCGAGATCACCGCCCTGGTCGGTCACTCCGGCTCCGGCAAGACGACGCTCCTGCACGTCCTCGGCCTGCTGACCCCGCCGGACCGGGGCCGCGTGTACGTCGACGGCACCGACACCTCCGGGCTCGGCGACGGCGCGCTCGCCGGCCTGCGCCGCACCCGGCTGGGCTTCGTCTTCCAGTCGTACAACCTGCTGCCGCAGCACTCGGCGCTGCGCAACGTGCTCCTGCCGTACGCCGGCCGCCGCGCCGACGGCGAGGACCGGGCCCGGCGGCTGCTGGAGCGGGTCGGGCTGGCCGAGCGCGCCGACCACCTGCCGAGCGAGCTCTCGGGCGGCGAACAGCAGCGGGTCGCGCTGGCCCGGGCGCTGGTCAACGACCCGCCCGTGGTGCTCGCCGACGAACCCACCGGGAACCTCGACACCGACAGCGAGGAGGTGCTGCTCGGCCTGTTCCGCGAACTGGCGGACGAGGGCCGCGCGGTGCTGCTCGTCACCCACAACCCGGCGGTGTCGGACCGCGCGGACGTGGTGCACCGCCTCGACAAGGGCGCGCTCGACACGACTGTCAGGACCGACACGACCACGGAGTCCGACACGACCACGAAGTCCGACACGACCACGGAGTCCGACACCATCACGAAGTCCGGCTCGACCACCAAGACCGCTACGGACCCCCGGACCGAAACGGACCCCCGGACCGAAACGGAGGGCACGGAATGAACGTCCTCGGCCTCGCCCTGGCCAACGTCCGGGCCCTGCGCCGCCGCCTCTACGGCCTGGTCGCGCTGGTCGCCGTCGCCGCGGCGGTCTGCCTCGCCGCCCTCGGCATCGCCGGCCGTGCGCAGGGCGCCACCGACTCGGGCGTCACACAGAGCAGCGCCAACCGCAGCGTCACCGTCGACCGGCCCGCCGACCGACCCGACACCCCGCAGCTCACCGACCGCACGGCCGCCCGCCTCGCCGCGCTGCCGCACGTGGCGTCGGTGCAGCACCGGGCGCAGGTGTCGTTCGGGGTGCTGACCGACGCGGGCGACACCGTCCTGCTCTACGCGACGACGTACCGCCCCGCGCTCCCCCCGCCGGTCACCAAGTCCGTCCGCGAGGACCTGTTCCCGCTGCGGCCCGGCGAGATCGTGGCACCCGCCGTGTCCCAGGGCGTGGACCTCGGCGCGCTGGTCGGCAAGCAGGTCGAGATCGAGACCACCCGCTTCGTCCGGCCCGGCGAGGGAACCGGTGTCACCGGCCACGCCCGGCTCGTCGGCGTCTACGACCCCACCTGGCAGCTGGACAACCCGGACGCCGCGTACGCCGCCGACGCCACCGTGATCAAGTGGGCGGCCGACCGCGCGGGCCGGCCCGAGAAGACGTACCTGAGCGGCATCGGCTACGACCAGCTGACCGTGGTCGCCGACCGCGCCGAGAACGTCCCGGACGTGATGAGGGCCGTCCAGGACCTCGGCTACCCGGCGGTCACCCTGCAGCAGCAGCTCGACGCGCTGCCCGCCGTACTGGAGATGATCAGGACCGTCGGCCGGGTGCTGCTCGGCGTGCTCGCCGTGCTGGCGTTCGCCGGTGCGATCACCGTGACCGGCGCGCTGTCCCGGCAGCGGGCCCAGGAGATCGGCGTCCTCAAGGCGGTCGGTTTCCGCACCCGGGCGGTGCTGACCATGCTGGTCACGGAGATGGCGCTGGTCGGCGCGGTGGCCGCGCTGGCCGGTGCCGCGCTCGGCGCGCTCCTCGCCGCCGGTTCGGCGGCCGTGCTGCGCGACAGCGCCGACCTCGCGCCCTACGTCGAGGACCGGCTGCCGCTCCCGGCGCCGGGCACCCTGCTGTTCCTCCTCGGCCTGACCGTGCTGGTGGTGGCGATCGGATCGCTGGCCCCGGCCCGCAAGGCGGCGAGGATGTCCCCCACCGAAGCGATGAAGGACTGGTGAGCCACCCGTCATGCCGTACGACGACACGCACCGCCCCGGGCGCGGCCGGCCGGCCGGACCGGCCCGCGCCGCCCTGGCGCTGACCGCGCTGGCGACCGCGGCCGCGCTGACGACGGGCTGCTCCGGCCCCGGCGGCGTCGACCTGGGCGACGACTGGCAGGGCTCCACGACCTTCGCGCTGGCCCGCGTCGACGGCCTGGTCACGGTCGTCGGGATCAACCCGGCCGCCGGGCACGCGCAGAGCCTGGCCGTGGTCCCGCAGCAGGAGGACGACACCGACGCGATCAGCCCGCACATCGTCCGCCTCGCCGACGGCCGCTGGCTGCTCAGCGTGCCCCGCGCGGACGGCAGGCCCGACCGCCGCTACACGCTCGACCGCGCCGATCAGGCCCTCGACGGGCTGCCCGAGGGGGAGAGCCTGCGCCGCACCCTGCCCGGCCGGACGCTCGTCGCGGAGGTCGGCGGGCTGCCCGAGGCGGGCGGCACCTCCAGCGTGCTGGTGAAGGACCCCGCCGACTGGTCCACCGAGCGCGATGTGAGGATCCCCGGCACCATCGCCCACGCCGCCTCCGACCCGGCGTCGGACACGATCTGCCTGAGCAACGGCACCGGCGTCTACACCGCCGCCCTGACCGACGGCCGCACCACGCCCGTCGCCGTTCCGAAGGACCTGACGGTCAAGGACCTGGCCTGCCCGGCAGGCCGGCCGGTCGTCGTAGGCGCCCCGGCGAAGGACACCGCCGGCGAGGTCGGGGCCGCGCTGACCCGGACCCCCGCCGCGACCCTCGTCTCGGTGACCGGCGGCCGGGTCGACGCGGTCGCCGCGACCAAGGACACGATCGTGATCGCGGCGGCCCACGGCGGCGCCACCGACCTGGTGGAACTCGACGCCGCCACCGGCAGGGAACGGCACCGCGCCACCCTCGACGCGCTCCCCGCCTCCCTCGGCATCACGCCCACCGAGGCGGGCTGGCTCGTCTACGCGGAGGACACGGTCACCCGCGTCGACCTGGCCACGGGCGCCACCGAGCGCTTCGACCTGCCGGGCACCCTGCTCGACTCCTGATCCCGCCCGAGGGGGGCACTACGGCGCCGGCGTCTCCGGGGGAGGCGTCGGCGCCCCGGGCAGCCGTACCGTCGCCACCGTGCCGCCGCCTTCCGCGCGGGCCAGCGTCACCTGCCCGCCGGCCTCCTGGACGGTGCGGGCGACGATGGACAGGCCGAGGCCGGAGCCGGGCAGCGAGCGGGCGGACGGCGACCGCCAGAAGCGGTCGAAGACGTAGGGCAGTTCGTCCTCGGGCACGCCGGGACCGTGGTCGCGGACGGTGAGGACACCGCCGGTCAGGGTCACCTCGATGGTGCCCCCGGCGGGGCTGAACTTCACCGCGTTGTCGAGGACGTTGACCACCGCGCGCTCCAGCGCGGCCGGCTCCGCCCGGGTGTACCAGGGCTCCAGGGAGGCGTCGATCGTCAGCTCCGGGCCCCGCAGCCGCGCCCGGCGCAGCGCGGCCCGCACCGCGTCCTCCAGCGACACCACCTGCACCCGCTCCCCGCGCTGCCCCTGCGACCGGGACAGCTCCTGCAGATCGCCGATCAGCGCGGCCAGCTCGGTCATCTGCGCCTTCACCGACGTCAGCAGCGCCTTGCGGTCGGCCGCCGGGAGGGGGCGGCCGGTCTCCTCGCTGCGGGTCAGCAGCTCGACGTTGGTGCGCAGCGACGTCAGCGGCGTGCGCAGTTCGTGCCCCGCGTCCGCGATGAGCTGCTGCTGCAGCTCCCGGGAGCCGGCCAGCGCGGACGTCATGGAGTTGAAGGACCGCGAGAGCCGGGCCACCTCGTCGTCGGCGTCGTCCTCGACCGGGATGCGGATTCCCAGGTCCTCGGTCCGGGCGACGTGCTCGACCGCGTCGGTCAGCTTGTCCACGGGCCGCAGTCCGGCCCGCGCGACCGCGAGCCCGGCGGCCCCGGCGCCGACCACTCCGACCCCGGAGACGAGCAGCAGCAGCAGGGCGAGTTCGTTGAGGGTCTCCCTGGTCTTGTCCAGGGGCACGGCGACGAGGAAGGCGGCGCGGGACACCTCGCCGGTGAGGTTGTTGCGCAGGGCGAGGGGGACGGTCAGCACCCGTACGGGGGTGCCGTCCTGCGCGGTCCCGTCGCGGTAGACCCCTTCGTTGTCGCCCGCGTCGTCGATCACGTTCTCGTCGGCCCGGGTGACCTTGACGACGCCCCGGGACTCGCCGAGGACACAGGCGGTCCCGTCGGGCGTGATCGCCTGGGAGTAGGCGTTGCGGTAGCCGTTGAAGCCGCTCTGCGGGCTCTGGGTGCAGTTGAGCAGGGCGTTCTCGATGCCCGCCCGCTGGGCCGGGCCGATCGCCGACGCCTTCTCCAGCTCGCTGTCCAACTGGTCGTACAGCTTGCCCTGCACCACGAACCAGCAGGTCACCGATACCGCCGCGACGGCGAACGCCACCGCCGCCGCCACCAGCAGCGACAGTCGCGTCCGGATCGGCAGCGCGCGGAACCGGCGGAGCACCTTGTTCACTCGGCCCCGCCCTGGCGCAGGACGTAGCCCACGCCCCGCACGGTGTGCACGAGCCGCGGCTCGCCGCCGGCCTCGGTCTTGCGGCGCAGGTACATCACGTACACGTCCAGCGAGTTGGAGCTCGGCTCGAAGTCGAAGCCCCACACGGCCTTCAGGATCTGCTCGCGGGTGAGCACCTGGCGCGGGTGGGCCATGAACATCTCCAGCAGGGTGAACTCGGTGCGGGTCAGCTCCACCGGGCGCGTGCCCCGGGTCACCTCCCGGGTGACGAGGTCCATCCGCAGGTCGGCGAAGGCGAGCGCCTCGTCCCGCCGCGCCTCGGCGGACACGGCGGCGGCGTAGGAGCTGCGCCGCAGCAGGGCGCGGATACGGGCGAACAGCTCGTCCAGTTCGAACGGCTTGACCAGGTAGTCGTCGGCCCCGGCGTCCAGCCCGGTGACGCGGTCGCCGACCGTGTCGCGGGCGGTGAGCATGAGGATCGGCGTGGTGTCCCCGGTGCCGCGGACCCGCCGGGCGGCCGTGAGGCCGTCCATGCGGGGCATCTGGATGTCGAGGACGATCAGGTCGGGCCGGTAGGCAGCCGCCTTGTCGAGGGCGTCGGCGCCGTCGACGGCCACTTCCGTGTCGTAGCCCTCGAAGGCGAGGCTGCGCTGGAGTGCTTCGCGTACCGCCGGCTCGTCGTCGACGATCAGGATGCGCTGGGGGTCACGGTCGCCTTCGGCGGGGCTCATGGGCGTGGCTTCCTCGGTCGGGAGTCGGGCGGGCGGGACGCTCTCAGCGTCGCACGTCCGCCCGGCGGCGCCGGGCCCGGGCGGCACGCTTGGCGGCACCGCGGCCGGCCGTGCCCCGCGCCGCCACCTCCGGTGCCCGGCCGCCGTCCGCCGCCGGCGGGTGCAGTTCGTACGCCACGCCGAGGGCCAGTGCGAGACCGGCGGCGCCGGCCCCGGTCGCCGGGTGCGGAACCTGCTTGATCATGACGTGCTCCTCGGGAGGGGGCGGGCGGGTCAGCTGCCGGAGCCGCCGGCCCGCAGCGTGGCGAGGTCGGACTTGACGGTGTCGACCGGGATGGCGAAGCCGAGGCCGACGCTGCCCGCGTCGGAGGAGCCGGAGCCCGCGGCCGAGTACATCGCCGAGTTGATGCCGATGATGTTGCCGTTCATGTCGATGAGGGCGCCGCCGGAGTTGCCCGGGTTGAGGGAGGCGTCCGTCTGGATCGCCTTGTACGTCGTCGTGGACGACCCGGTGTCGCCGTTGAACTGCCGGCCGCCGAACTCGAACGGCCACCCGCCGTCCGGCCGCTGCTGCTGCCCGCCCTCGTCGGTGGAGACGGTGACGTCCCGGTCGAGGGCGGAGACGATGCCGCTGGTCACGGTGCCGGTCAGCCCTTCGGGCGAGCCGATCGCCACGACGGTGTCGCCGACCTGGACGCGGGAGGAGTCACCGAGGCTCGCCGCCTTGAGCCCCGAGGCGTTCTCCAGCTTGATCAGCGCGAGGTCCTTCGCCGGGTCGGTGCCGACGACCCGCGCGCTGTACTTCGTGCCGTCGCTCGTGCGCACCGAGACCGAGGAGGCGCCGGCGATCACGTGGTTGTTGGTGACGATCTCGCCGTCACCGGTGATGATCACGCCGGAGCCGGTCGACGCGCCGTTGCCGAGCGTCGCGTTGATCTCGACGATGCTGGGGCTGACGGCGGCGGCGATGGCCGCGATGTCGCCCTTCTTGGCGGCCGGCACCACGTTGGTGGCGGCGGTGGCCGCCACGGCGGTGTCGTCACCGACGAGTTCCTGGATCCCGTAGGCGGTGCCGCCGCCGATCGCCGCGGCCACGATGGCCACGGCCGCCAGCAGCCCCACGGGGCCTCGGGTCCGCCTGCGCCTGCCCTGCGCGGGGGGCGTCGGCTGGTGCGCCGTCGGCTGGTGCGCCGGCGGGGCCGGCCATTCCGGATTCACGTAAGGGTTCTCCGTCATGGCACCGAGCTTTCCGCCCGACCATGAGAGCCGCCTGAGGGCGGTCTGAGAACCCGGCCAGAAGTGCGTTCGCCCTACATGAGGGCGCGCTACACGCACCCACAGGACCGGCGCGTGACCAGCCGGGACGGGAACGTCTTCAGCCGCTCCCGCCGGGAGCCCGCGACGCGCAGTCCGTCGTCCAGGACCAGGTCGACGGCGGCGCGGGCCATGTCCGAGCGGTCCGAGCCGACCGTCGTCAGCGGCGGGTCGGCCAGCGCCGCTTCCTTGATGTCGTCGAACCCGGCCACCCCCAGCTCGCCGGGGACGTCGATCCGCAGTTCCCGGGCCGCCCGCAGCAGGCCGATCGCCTGGTCGTCGGTGGAGCAGAAGATCGCCGGGGGCCGCTCCGGCCCGGCGAGTATCTTCAGCGCCACCTCGTAGGCGTCGTACCGGTTGTAGGGCGCCTCGAAGAGCCGTCCCTCGGTGGACAGGCCGGCCTCCTCCATCGCGCGCTTCCAGCCCTCGACGTGGTCGGAGACCGGGTCGCCGACGGCCGGTGTCTGCGCCGTACCGCCCATACAGGCCACGTACTCGTAGCCGTGCTCCAGCAGGTGCCGCACGGCCTGCCGGGCGCCGCCCCGGTCGTCGAGGACCACGGCGACGTCGTCCATGGCCTCGGGCCGCTCGTGCAGCAGCACCACCCGGGCGTCCCAGGCGTCGATCTCGGCGGCGGCCAGGTCGTTCAGCGCGTGTGAGACGAGGATGAGGCCGGAGACCCGCATCCCGAGGAACGCCCGCAGGTAGTGGACCTCGCGCTCGCCGATGTAGTCGGAGTTGCCGACGAGCACCATCTTCCCGCGCTCGGACGCGGCCTGTTCGACCGCGTG
Organism: Streptomyces sp. bgisy159; assembly: GCF_057707805.1. Taxonomy (NCBI): domain Bacteria; kingdom Bacillati; phylum Actinomycetota; class Actinomycetes; order Kitasatosporales; family Streptomycetaceae; genus Streptomyces; species Streptomyces sp. bgisy159. The sequence goes on from NZ_JBYIQX010000042.1 coordinate 12,576, forward strand.
CGCCATCTCCGCGAAGAACGGCTGGCGCGCGTCCGGCACGATCAGGCCTATGAGGTCGGTGCGCCGCGAGGCCATCGCCTGGGCCACCCGGTCGGGCCGGTACCCCAGCTCCTTGATGGCGGCGAGGACACGCTCGCGCGTGGCCGGGGCGACCGGCCGGGGTCCGTTGTTGATGACGTAGCTGACGACGGCGGTGGAGGTACCCGCCAGCCGTGCCACATCGTCCCGAGTCACCTTGGCCACGCGCGGAGTCTACGCGGAGAGACCGCCTCTGGGCAGGGCGTGAAGGAGCCCGGCCCGACCGTCCCGAGGGGTGGACGGCGCCTCGTGGGCGCCCCGCGCCGGGCCCCGCGCCGGTGTCACGCCTCGGCGGACACTTCCTCGGCACCCACGACGGCCGACTTGTCCGAATCGACACTCTTCGTCCGGTCCGCCTTGGTCTTGGCCTCCTCGGCGGCGCGCTCCACCTTCTCCGGCGTAACGAATCGATAACCGACGTTCCGGACGGTGCCGATCAGCGACTCGTGCTCGGGGCCGAGCTTGGCGCGCAGCCGCCGCACGTGCACGTCGACCGTCCGGGTGCCGCCGAAGTAGTCGTACCCCCAGACCTCCTGCAGCAGCTGGGCGCGGGTGAAGACCCGGCCCGGGTGCTGGGCCAGGTACTTCAGCAGCTCGAACTCCTTGAAGGTCAGGTCGAGGACCCGGCCCTTGAGCTTGGCGGAGTAGGTCGCCTCGTCGACCGAGAGGTCGCCGTTGCGGATCTCCATCGGGGAGTCGTCGTTGACGATCTGCTGCCGGCCCATCGCCAGCCGCAGCCGCGCCTCGACCTCGGCCGGTCCGGCGGTGTCCAGGAGTACGTCGTCGATGCCCCAGTCGGCGGTGACGGCGGCGAGGCCGCCCTCGGTGACGACCAGGACGAGCGGGCAGCCCGGCCCGGTGGAGCGCAGCAGCTGGCAGAGGCTGCGCACCTGGGGCAGGTCGCGGCGGCCGTCGACGAGGATGACGTCGGCGCCCGGGGTGTCGACAAGGGCGGGGCCCTCGGCGGGGGCCACCCGCACGTGGTGCAGCAGCAGGCCGAGGGCGGGAAGCACCTCCGTCGACGGCTGGAGGGCGTTGGTCAGGAGCAGCAGAGAACTCATATGTCTGGTTCCTCCTCGGTCCCTGCGAGGACGTGTTCGGCACAGCACCTGCTCTGCGATCCCGAAGGCCCATACACGAGCGTTCGCCTGGGGTTTCCCGCTTCGTATACAACGCTTCCGAAAGCACAAAAGGACCCGGGGGCTACGCTGCCCGAGTCCTCTGCCCAGCAGAATAGCCGACATGAGCGACGGTCCGGCAGGTCATGTGGCACGTTCCACCGTTCGTCCGTATGGCGAGACGACCCAACACGCACCATTGCGGACGTTTCTGCGCACGGCCGACGGGGTTTCGGTCGATTTCGTATACGACCCGCCCGCGGTTGTATACGACGCCTCCCGGCCACCCTCCGGTGACCTGGTGTTCGTCGTCGCGCACGGCTTCACCGGCGACGTGGACCGGCCACACGTACGGAGGGTGGTGGCGGGTCTGCGGCGTCACGGGGCCGTCGCCGCCTTCTCCTTCCGCGGCCACGGCGCCTCCGGCGGCCGCTCCACGGTCGGCGACCGCGAGGTCCTCGACCTGGACGCGGTGGTCCGCCGGGTCCGCGACCTCGGGCACCGGCGCGTGGTCACCGTCGGCTTCTCGATGGGCGGCTCGGTCGTCCTGCGGCACGCGGCGCTGCACGCCGGGACGGTGTCCGCGGTGGTCTCCGTCAGTGCCCCCGCCCGCTGGTACTACCGGGGCACCGCCCCCATGCGCCGCCTGCACTGGCTGGTGACCCGCCCGGCCGGCCGCCTGGTCGGCCGCTACGGCTTCCGCACCCGCATCCACCACCGCGACTGGGACCCGGTCCCGCTGTCCCCCGTGGAGGCGGTCCCCAGGATCGCCCCCACCCCGCTCCTCGTCGTCCACGGCGACAGCGACGGCTACTTCCCGCTCGACCACCCGCGCGCCCTCGCCGACGCCTCCGCCGGCCACGCCGACCTGTGGCTGGAGCCCGGCATGGGCCACGCCGAGCACGCGACCGACGAGGCGCTGCTGGACCGCATCGCGGACTGGGCCCGGTCGGCGGCCGACGCCGCCGACCGGGCCCGGCGGGGAACCTGACCGCCCGCTCCGGCGGTTCTCCGGCCCCTCGAGCAGGTCTCCGGCGTCTACGGCAGGTCCCGCGTCGTACTGGCCACCAGACGGCCGATCTCGAACCCCTCCAGGCGGGCGGTGTGAGCGGCGGCCGCTCCCGGCACCAGAAGGTCGGCCTGGCCGCCGGCGAGGTCGACGGAGGCGCGGGGACGCTGGTCGAGGTAGACGTCGACCCGGTCCACGTTCTCGGCCGTGAGCCGCAGATGCAGGGCGCCGTCGGCGGGGACGGCCTCCGTGAGGTTCACGGCGTGCGGAGCCATGCCCTGCAGAAGCCGCCCCGCGTGGTCGAGGAGGTCGGCGTTGCCCTCCAGCAGGTCGCGGCGGGTCATCCGGTGCGTCTCGTCGGGGACGACCCCGAGGTCCTCCACCGGGGTGCCCGAGTTCGGCCCGACCCGCAGCGTGCGGCGGATCGACACTCGCATCCCGGCACCGGCCGGCAGCGGCAGATAGGGCGTGGCCGGGTCGTCCGCCATGAAGTCGGACAGCAGCTCCTGCGTCCAGACGTTGGCGCCGCCGGCGCCCGTGTTGTCGTCGGTGCCGAGCACGGGGCCGATCCCGTGATCCTGGAAACCCGCCGCGAAGATGTCCGTGGCCGAGTAACAGCGGGCGTTGGTGATCAGGACGACCGGCCCGAAGTACTGCTGGCCGATGGCGTTGGCACCCTTCTCCGGGGTGATCGGGAAGGCGGCCGAGAACACCGATCCGGTCTCCAGCGACTGTTCCATCGACGGGACCCAGGAGCCCAGGTCCAGCCCGGGGTCCCTTTGATGAAGTCGGCAGATCCGCAGGTTGAGGGGCGTGTTGAGGAACTGCACGGGTTCCGGGGTGATCCGCCGCGGTGTCAGCGTCTGCAGGGTGAACTCGGCCGCGTGGATGTGCCCGCCCCCGTTGTCCCGGACGTCCACGACGAGGCCGCCCTGCGGCAGCCGGCGCACGAGCCGGACGAACTCGGCGACGAAGGCTCCGGGGCTGTCGACGTTGAACGTGAAGATGCGGAGGTGGCCGAAGACCCCGGACGCCGTCCGGACGGTCCGGGCCCGGAACACCGAGGGCATGGTGGTGACGACCTCACCCGCCCCCAGGTCCGGCACCGGTGCGTCCGCCTCGGCGGCCTGTGCCTGGGCGACCACCTGCGGCGCGAACAGCAGCACCTTGGCCCGCTGGGTCTCGTCGCCGTCGAGGTCGAGGCCCTGGAACACGGCCGTGTCCCGGCGGGCGGCGACGAAGGAGGGCAGGTTCTCCACGATCTGCCAGCTCAGCCGGATCTCCCGGGCTGTCCCCGCGAGGTCGAGGTAGCTGACGGTCACCCACTCCTCCAACGGAGGCAGGTGGATGACCAGCGGGCGCACGGTCAGCGACTGCACACCCCGGCTGCGGCGGGCCGCCGCGTTGCCGCCGGCGAACCGGGCCGCGTTGAGGTCGACGGCGTCCAGGACGGGAATGCCGCTCCAGTGAGTGATCTCGACCCCCGGCTCGAACCCGGGCGCGGAGAAGCCCTGGGCGACATGGGTGACCAGGAAACGGGTTCGGTCGTCTTCCGTGCAGGGCTCCACCAGGAAGGGCAGGAAGGCGATCTTGCCGATGAACGGCTCGGGCAGCAGGTAGTTGGTGTGCAGGTCGCGCACGGAGTGGAAGATCTCCGACATCTCGGCGTGGAAGAGCCACTCCCGCGGCATGGTCCGCGGCGTCTGCCGCTCCAGGCGCCGGTGCAGCAGCCGCAGCCGCTGGACCGGGTTGACGGCGTGCATCGCGGTTTTCAGCGGGAGGTGGACGTAGTTCTGCTCCAGCAGGACGAGGGCCTGGTCGACGAGGCGCCGGCGGTCCTCCAGGGACAGCCGTCCCGCGCCCTCCAGGAAGGCGGGCAGGGGAGCCGCGCCGCGCAGGTGGTCCCGCACCGGTTCCGCCGCGTTACGGGGGAACTCGCGTGCGCTGTCGTGAGCCGTGGGGGTCATGGTGATACGCCGGTCCTTCACGATCGGGGCGGGCCCGGGCCGGGCGGGCACCCGGCCCGGGCCCCGGCGGGGTCAGCTCCACCGGATGTCGGCCGTGGACTCCAGCGGCGCCCGGTCCGCGGCGGCCTCGGGCACCTGGAGCGTGTCGCCCTTGTGCAAGGCGGCGGGGAAGCGCAGCCGGGTACGGTCCTCGACCTCGCCGAGGGTGACCTGGAAGACCCGGAACTCGTCCAGCTCCAGCGCCTCCAGCTGGTCCAGGTTCTGGGTGAGCAGGAACGCCTTGACCTTGAGCTCTCCGTTCTCGGTGAAGGCGATCACCTTGTAGAACTCGCGGGGTACGGGCACGTCCCGGTAGACGCGGTCGTCGTCCTGGAAGACGGGGCCGCCGATGACGCTGATCCGCAGGTCGTCGACGTCGACGTCGGCGAAGACGGCGTCCTCCAGCTCGCCCCACACCCCGTTTCTGGCGCTCTGGTTGAAGTCGTCCATCTGCGGGGTGATGTTGGTGTAGAAGAACGAGTCGGTGTTGGCCTTCCGGGCCTCCGGCAGGCTCCCCCAGAGCAGGTCGGCGCGGCGGGCGATGTGCCCGCGGTCGAGCCGGTTGGCCTGGTACAGCTCGTTGCCGACCTGGGCGGTGCCGGGCAGCCGCGGATCCTTGACGAAGGGGATGCCGCTGCGGCTGAGCTTCTTCAGCGAGGCGCCGTCGACGTTCCAGGCCACCCAGAACGGGAAGCGCCGAGGCTCGCTCAGGGCGAGGGAGAAATGCGTGTAGGGGATCACCGGCGAGCCGCCCAGCAGTACGGCGTCCTGGGCCAGGTCGGTGTCCAGCTCAGGGGGCTCGATCCGTTCGCCGAGGAACCCGGCGTCGTAGCCGGCGATGATCTCCAGCTCCTCCGGAGCCGGCTGGGTGAGGGTGATGTCGAGCTTCTCGAACACCGAGGTCGACAGGCAGGCCAGCGCGTGCTCGTCGGGGTCACCGGTGCCCTCGCCGGCGAAGTGCAGCCCGGCCATCACCGTGCTGACGCGGTCGCCCTCCTTGAACAGCCAGGCCGCCCCGGAGTCACCGCCGCTGCTGACCTCGCCGTCCGACGACGGATGGTCGGGGTCCGGGCCGATCTCGAAGCAGCCCACGGTCCTGACGCCGGTCACCCCGCCGTAGTCGATCTTCGCCACGGTGTCGACGCGGCGGACGACGCCGTGGGTGACCCCGGTCGACCGGCCGCTCTTGACCACCTTGTCGTCGAGCTCGGGTTCCCCGAGGGTCCGGGGTGCGACATCCAGTTCGAGGAGTTCCGGGAAGAAGTGGCGGTTCTCCACGGTCGCCACCGCGCAGTCGCCGGCCACGCCGAGGTGCGAGCGCTTGAGCACACCCAGACGGTTGCGGTCGACGCGGTTGTCGTCCCGGGTGCCGGGCTGCACCACCTCCACGCCCAGCTCCCCGAACGGGCCCTGCAGCACATGCCAGTTGCTCAGTACGTACGGTGTGCCGTCGGCCCTGTCGAAGACGACGCACCCGATGGTGCCCGCCGAGACCGTCACCGCGCCGACGCTGGCCCCCGGCCGTATCGGGTCGAGCCGGGTCTTGCGCAGGGGGCTCTCCACCTCGGGCACCGTGCGGAAGCTCGGCTGGTAGGTGCGCTCGACGACATCGGTCGGCACCTCATGGCCGTCGACGGTGATCGTGGCCGGGATCAGGGACGTGCCCAGGGACTCCAGCACCTCCGGCTCGGCCTTGGCCGCCACGGTGAACTGCAGCGCCACCTCCTCGCCCCGCTCCCCGTCGGTGATCTTCCGGCCGATGCCGACGGAGGTGATGTTCGGGTCCTCCAGCAGGTGCGGGCCCCGGGTGCGGATGTACTGCCGCAGCGAGGCGACGAGTTCGTCGTCGGGGGAGGAGGCCCGGGGGGAGGTCCGGCGCGCCGAGGCGGGCCGCGGTGCGGATGTCGGGGCGCCCTTGGAGACGGCCTTCGACGCTGTCTTCTTCGTGGTTCTCGTGGCCATGACGGCCACATCCCTTCGTCGGCGGGACGTCAGGGGGCGAGCACCGGAAAGTGGGTGACCGGTGCGACTCCGAGGAGTGGTGGAGGTGAGAACGGCAGCCGGGACACGTCACCGGACCTGCGGTGGAGGACGTCGTCGCGCCCCTCACCTCCATCATCGGTGAGGGGCGCGGAGAAGCAAGTCGACGTTGGGGCTACGGCTCCACGACGACTTCCTGGGCGGCGGCCGTGTCGCCCGCGACCAGGGGGGCGTCGAGCGGCACGTTGCGCTTGACGAGGGCGAGGGCGACCGGGCCCAGCTCGTGGTGGCGGACCGACGTCGTCACGAAGCCGATCCTGCGGCCGTCGGGCCCGTCCGCCGCGAGCCGGAGCTCCGTGCCCGGCGCCGGGAGGTGCACCTCGCTGCCGTCGAGGTGCAGGAAGACCAGGCGGCGCGGCGGCTTGCCGAGGTTCTGCACCCGGGCGACCGTCTCCTGGCCCCGGTAGCAGCCCTTCTGCAGGTGGACGGCCGAGCCGATCCAGCCCAGCTCGTGCGGGATCGTGCGGTGGTCCGTCTCGAAGCCGAGGCGGGGCCGGTGGTGCTCGACGCGCAGCGCCTCGTACGCCAGCAGCCCGGCCGGTGACCCGACCCGCTCGGCGAAGGCCTCCAGGTCCTCGCGCGGCAGGAACAGGTCCCGCCCGTAGGGCGTCTCCCGTACGACGACGCCGTCCGGGACCGGGGCGATGGAACCGGCGGGCAGGTGCACCACCGCGATGTCGTCGGTGCGGTCGGCGACCTCGACCCGGTAGAAGAACTTCATCGACTCCAGGTAGGCGACCAGCGCCTCCCGGGTGCCGGGCTCGACGTGCGCCCAGACCGTCTCGCCGTCGTCGACGAGATACAGCGCGTGCTCGATGTGCCCGTGCGCGGAGAGGATCAGCGCCTCGGTGGCCCGCCCGGCGGGCAGGTCGCTGACGTGCTGGGTGAGCAGCAGGTGCAGCCAGCTCAGCCGGTCGGCGCCGGACACGGTGATCACCCCTCGGTGCGAGAGGTCGACGAATCCGGTGCCGTCGGCGAGGGCGCGCTGCTCGCGGAACAGATCGCCGTAATGGGCGGCGACGCCTTCGTCCACACCCTCGGCGGGGACGGCGCCGGGCAGGGACAGCAGGGGGCTCTTCATACCCCTAGCCTACGACCCGGTAGTTGAACCCTTCAGAGCACAGCTCCGGCACCGCCCGAAGATCGCGAAGTGCTTCATGTCGGTCTCGAAGCCGAACTCGTCCCGCAGCTTGGCGGTGAACTCGGCGGCCACCTTCAGATCGGCCTCGATCACGTTCTCGCAGTCCCGGCAGACCAGGTGGATGTGGTGGTGCCGGTCCGCGAGGTGGTAGGTCGGCGCCCCGTGCCCCAGGTGCGCGTGGGAGACCAGCCCGAGCTCCTCCAGGAGTTCGAGCGTCCGGTACACCGTCGAGATGTTGACCCCCGACGCGGTCCGGCGGACCTCGCCGAGAATGTCGTCGGGGGTCGCGTGCTCCAGGGACTCCACGGCTTCGAGCACGAGTTGCCGCTGCGGCGTCAGCCGGTAGCCGCGCTGCCGCAGATCGCTCTTCCAGTCAGTGCTCACCACACCGGAAAGTCTAGGACCACTCGAAGGCCCGCCTACTTGAAGAAGGCGATCCCGTCGTCCGGCATGTCCTCCGGGAGGGCCTTCGCCCAGCGCTCCACGTCCTCCGGGGTGACGACCTTCTTCAGCTGGGCCGACATGTACGGGCGCAGCGGGACCTCGGGGGTCTGCTTCTCACCGACCCACATCAGGTCGCTCTTGACGTACCCGTAGAGCCGCTTGCCGCCGTTGTACGGCTGGGAGGCGGCCGTCCGGGCCACGGCGTCGGTGACCAGGTCGATCTGCGGCTTCTGGTGGGCCATCTCGCCGTACCAGATCTCGATGACGCCGTCGTCGCGGGTCATCGTCACCTCGACCTTGCGCTCGGCGTCGATCCGCCAGTAGCCGTGCTCGGACTCCAGCGGACGGACCTTGTTGCCGTCCTTGTCCAGCACCCAGGTCGCGGAGTGGTACTCCAGGAAGTCCCGGCCGTCGTGGGTGAAACTGACCTCCTGGCCGAAGTTGCACTTCTCGGCGCCGGGGAAGTCGTGCACACCCGCACCCGCCCAGTTGCCGAGCAGGAAGGCGAGGGGGACGAGGTCCTTGTGGAGGTCGGACGGAATCTCGATCATGAGGGGTTCCTAGCTATGGATCAGCGCTGGCCCTGGTACAGCTTCTTCACGGTCAGACCGGCGAAGGCGAGCACGCCGACGCAGACCAGGACCAGCAGGGACTCGAAGAAGATCTCCACGGGTTGCTCCTCGGATGAGCGGAGTGGGGTACGTACGTACAGGGCCGGGCCCCAGCTTACGCGGCCGGGGCCCGGCCCTCCTTGTGAGGTACGCCCCCGCCCCGCTCACCCCAGCAGCTGGCTCTGCAACACGACCGTCTGCTGGAAGGGCACGGCCGCGGCACCGCCCTTGCGGGACTGCACGACGAGGGCGACGACGTCGCCGGCGGTCAGGTAGGCGTAGCGGACCTGCTCGTCGCCGTAGGGTTCCTTCTCGACGTGGGGGGACCGTTCCACGTTCCGGACGTCGGCGTTCTCCGGGAAGTCCTCGTCGAGTTCGACCTCGTCCGTGCCGCGCACGCGGTAGGCCGGATCGCCGTACCGCACCAGCTCGTCCGACAGGCTCTCCGCGACCTCCGCCGTGCTGAAGCGCAGCAGGTAGACGCGGGTGTGGGTGCCGTCCGGGGTGGTCCAGCCACGCGCCGCCACGTGCCGCAGCCCGTAGTCCTTCAGCTGCTGGGCCAGGCCGGCGCGGTCGTTCTCGTCCGGGAACTCCGCGAGGAGGTCCTTCGTCGCCAGCCACCCGTCGGTGCCGCGCAGCGCCTTGTCCTCCGTCGCGCCCTTCGGTGCCGGCAGCACCAGGGCGCGCAGGTCGGCGTGGTGGGTACCGGCCTCGTTGTCCACCGCGAACGGTCCCGGGCTGCCGGAGGGCAGCGGCGGCCGGCTCAGCGCCGGGTACTCCCACCGCCCGTCCGACTCGGTCGCCAGTCCCGGCACGTCGGTGCGCTCCATCCGCGTGATGCCGTACGCCGTTCCGGCCCCCGCCGTGGCGAAGACGACGACGGCGGCGGTCCATCGCAGCACGGCCCGCAGGACCCGGCGGTCCTTCTTGACCGGGGCCGGGGCCGGGGCCTGTTCCGGTGCTTCGGGCGGGGGCGGGGCCTGCGGTGGCATCGGGGGGAGTGGCGGAGGTGCGGGGACGCCGTCCGGGGCGGCCCCCGAACCGTGCTCGTCGCTCACCGGACCGTCCGTGGTCTGCGGCTCGGACTGGGGCTGCTCGGTCATACGGCCGCTCCCGGGGCCTTGATGCGGTCCAGTTGATTGGCCAGCAGGCGCGGGACGTAGTCCGTCAACGCCTCGCTCTCGCCAGACGCCGTGAGGTTGACCAGGACGTCTCCCACGTACCCGGAGCAGATCATCGCGTCGAGCGCCTCCTCGTCGTCCTCGTCCTCGTCCGCGTCCTCCTTGGGCGGCAGGAAACACTTGGTGTTCTTGTGGTCCTCGACCTCGGGACCCTTGCGTATGGCGTCGAGATCCGCCAGGAAGTCGTTCTGCCAGCTGGAGGCGTCACGGACGGCCGACTTGTTGTCCATCTGCGTGAGGACGATGCTCACCGTGACCCCGTCGGAGCCGTAGGGGCCCGCGTAGCTGCGCATCGCCATCCCCCGGACGCGCTCCTTGTCGATCTCCTTCTCCAGCTGCTTGCGCTCGGTGCGGGGCAGATCGCTGAACGCCTGCTTGCGCAGCGCCGCGGCCCGCTTCCCGCTCAGCTGGGCGTCCGCGCCGAAGTCCTCCAGGTCCGGGCCCCGGTCCCACTCGGTGTCGTACGGCACGATCACGCCGGCGAGTCCGGTCGGGCTGGGCGGCACGGCGGTCGGCGCGGTCTCCTCGGGGAACGCCCACACGGGGTCTCCGGCGTCCCGGTCGGCGTCCCGCACGGTGACGACGGTGTACCCGACCCCGGCGACCACCGCCCCCACGACGAGCGCCGCGCCGGCGGCGGTGGCGATCCGGCCCCACCGCACGGGCTTCTTCACGGGCTGCGGCGGGACATCGGGTGCCGCTTCCTCCTGCGCCTCGCTCAGGACGACGGGCTCGGTCCGGTTCTCGCTCACAGCCGCTCCATCTGCCGCTTGGCCAGGTCCATGATCGTCGCCTTGGCGATCGGCTTGCTGGAGTAGACCCAGACCCCCATCACGGTGTCCCCGCGCCACGCGTAGGCCTCCGCCCCGTACAGGGGCAGGTATCCCGGCTTCTCCTCCGGTGTGCGGTGGACGTACACCATGCCGTTCTCCGTGCCCGGGACCGGCCAGCTGTCGGTGTCGGACTCGTTGTCCGCCCAGCGCTCGGACGTCTCCACCCGGTGGTCGACCACCATGTCCTCCTCCTGGCGGAACTGGGCCAGCTGGATCTCCACGGTGTAGCTGTTGCCGACCTCCCAGCCGGTGGTGACGGCGCGGCGGAACTCGTCGTCGAGGAGGGCGCCGAAGGCCCGCACGGGCTTGTCGAAGTAGTTGGCGTACTCATACATCGGGAGCCAGCCGTCGTTGCCCTTGAGCCCGTCCACGTCCTTCGCGCCGCGGGGCTTGTCCAGCAGCAGTTCGCGCAGGTCGCCGTCCATCCTGACCTGCCGGTCCCGAGCGGCCGACAGCGGCTTCGGCGCCGGCCCCTTCGCCTGCGGCAGCGTGGGCTGCGACAGCGGGGGCAGCGCGGTGGCGTTCCGGTCCGCCTGGATCAGGTATCCGGTACAGCCGCCCGCGACGGCACCGAGCACGGCGGCGGACGCGATCAGCAGCGTCGTACGCCCGCGCCGGCGCCGTGGTCTTTCCGCGGGTACGGATTCCGGAACGGGGTCCGGTGCCGATTCCGTTACCGATTCGGGTATTTCCAAGACATCCCCCACAAATGTGAAGCGCGCACTCCGCATACGCGCTTCACAGGGGACTCATGTACAACACCGTGAGTTGTGCATTCTTCGATCACGAGTTGGTCTCATCCGGGAAGGGCTCCTCGCCGCACACCCCCGACGAAGGCCGCCCAGGCGGCAGTTGAGAGGAGGAGGGGGGTGCGGGTGGTGTCCTTGCTGTCCCGGACGGGGGTGAGGGAGGGCACGGCTTCGGCGACTTCGAGGCACGCGCCGCCATCCGGATTGCTGTAGCTGCTCTTGCGCCACGTCAGACCGTTCAGGTCGATGGATCGCACGGCGTCTCCTCCAACATCCGCAGGATGAACTTCCGTGACTGGGCGGGATTCAGAGCCGCGTCACGCATCGAATCGTACGCACGGTGCAGTCGCTCGACAGAGGCGCATTCCTCGACCAGTTCGCCTCGCAGGGCGTTCTCCGTGTACGCCACGGTCCGTCCGTCCGGCAGCCGCAGGAACATCACGTCGGTGCTCACCAAGCCGTACAGTCCGACATGTTGAGGCAGCACTTGGATGGTGACGCTCGACCGCTCCGACACCTCCAACAGGTGCTGCAGCTGCCTCGTCCAGGCGCCGGGGTCCAGCAGGGGGGTCCGCAGAGCGGCCTCAGCGAGCAAAGCGCGGAAAGCAGGAGCCTCGCGCCCCTCCAGCAACTGCCGTCGCCCGGTTCGCGCCTCGATCTGCCGGTCCAGTTCGTCGCCGTCGGCCCCGCCGATTGCGAGCACTTCCCGGGCGTACTCGGCGGTCTGGAGCAGGCCGTGGACGGTGCTGACCCCGAAGTGCCACAAGCTCACCGCCTCCGACTCAAGGATCATGTACCGCCGGTACTGCTCCTTGAACTGCGTGGGGTCACCCATCGCCAGCTCCCACAGCGTCAGCAGCAGGCCCCGCGTGCCGTAGTACCGGTCCAGGGCCTCGGCGATCTCCGGGCTCCCCAGCGTGTGTCCGTTCTCCAGGCGGCTGAAGACGGAGGAGTCCCAGCCCACCGCATCGGCCAACTCCCGAAGCGTCAGGCCCTTTTCGGTGCGCAGTAAGCGCAGCTCCTCCGCGTAGCGCAGCCGCGGTTCCTGGCTCTTGCCCGTGATCGCCCGCCTCGGCGGCATGGCACCCCCTCGCTTGTTGCGCTTGTTGCGTTTAGACCGCCCCTTGTTGCGTTAAGCCCCGTCAACGCCCCGACGGCCCCCGCCCTGCGCCATCCTCGTATCAGCCCAGGAATACGCAGAGTAGTGCAACTGGTGCTTTCCGTATATATGTTGGACGAAAGGGTGGAAAAGTCATGCCTGTTATCGACGATGACCTGAGCCGGCCGCCGCAGCCCGTCCCCGGCTGCGCCACCTGCGCCGAGCTGCTGGTGCTGCGGGAGGCCGCGCGGGCCGCGTACGACCGGAGCGCGGAGACCGACGCGAACGTGCTGCTGCGCCGCCATCAGAGGAAGGACCACCGCGCGTGAGCGAACGGGTGCCGTACGCGCTGCCGCCCTTCCACCCGGGCTACCCGCCCCGGCCACCGGCTCCGTCCCCGCCGCCCCCGCCGGCTCCGCCGGAGCCCCGCCGGGCGGTGCGGGTGGTGCGACGCGGGCGACACGGGCTGCTCACCGTGCTCGGCGTCGCCGTACTGCTGCTGGGACTACCCTTCCGCCCATGGACAAGAGGCTCGTGATCAAGGTGACGGCGGGGGCCGACGCGCCCGAGCGGTGCTCCCAGGCGTTCACGGTGGCGGCGGTGGCCGTGGCCAGCGGCGTCGAGGTGTCGCTGTGGCTGACCGGGGAGTCGGCGTGGTTCGCGCTGCCCGGGCGGGCGGCCGAGTTCGAGCTGCCGCACGCGGCGCCGCTGCCGGACCTGATCGAGTCGATCATGGCGGGCGGGCGCGTCACCCTGTGCACGCAGTGCGCGGCCCGGCGCGAGATCACCGAGAAGGACGTGATCGAGGGCGTACGGATCGCCGGCGCACAGGTCTTCGTGCAGGAGGCGCTCGGGGACGAGACGCAGGCGCTCGTCTACTGAGACCGGCTCAGTCCCGGACGGGGACCCGCCTACTGGCGCGGGCGCCGTTTCTTGCCGTCCAGCTCGTCCCACCACTCGTCGGACTTCGGATCCCCGGAGGGGTCGTCCCACCAGCGGTCCTCCGGGCCCCGCCGGTTGGCGACCATCGCGGCGAGGGGTGGGATGACCATCGCTACCAGACACATCGCGACCGCGGCCGGGATCGACCAGATGCGGACGACTCCCCAGGCCAGGACGAAGAGGCCCAGGCACGTCGCCATCATGGCGAAGTAGATGTGACGCCGGCGTGCGTACATGGGTCCAGGGTAGGTCGGCCGAGCCCAGTAGCCTGAAGCCGACACAGCCCGACCGACATGACAGACCAGAGGGACGAGATGGCCAAGGTCACGGTGCGCTACTGGGCCGCCGCCAAGGCTGCCGCCGGGGTCGCCGAGGAGCCGTACGACGCGGACACCCTCGCCGGCGCGCTCGCGGCGGTACGGGAACGGCACCCCGGGGAACTCACGCGCGTGCTGCTGCGCTGCTCGTTCCTGGTGGACGGCGACCCCGTGGGGACGCGTGAGCATGACACGGTACGGCTGGCCGAGGGCGGCACGGTCGAGGTGCTCCCGCCGTTCGCAGGAGGGTGAGCAGACCGATGTCCGACCAGCCTTACCAGCCCTACCAGGGCCAAGAGGGGTACGACCCGTATCAGGGTCAGCAGCAGCACGACCCGTACGGGCAACCCCAGTACCAGCAGCCCCAGCATCACCAGCAGGAGCAGCCCCCCTACCAGCAGCAGCCCCAATACCAGCAGCAACCGCAGTACCAGCAGCAGCCCCAATACCAGCAGCAACCGCAGTACCAGCAGCAGTACACGCAGTACCCCCAGGCCCAGCAGGGCTACGACGAGGCCCAGCAGTACACCCAGCAGTGGCAGGGGCAGACCTGGGAGACCAGCGTGCAGCCGCCGGTGCCGGTGGCGGACGCCGCGCAGACCTCGTACCTCGCGCAGCCGAACCAGGCACCCGCCCCGGCCGCCGCCACCGAGGAACCGGCCCCGGCCTACGGCCCCGCCACCCTCGCCGGGAACTCCCGGATCACCGACGCCCAGCGGGCCCGCCTCGAAGGCCGGTCCCCGATCATCGAGCCGGGGATCCAGCCCGCCGGGCTCACCCTGCTGCTCGGCCTGCTGCTGGCCGGGGCCGCGGCCGTGGGGACGTACGGGCTGCTGCTGCCCGTCGTGGCGCTGCAGGCGGTCACCGCGGCCGGGTGGTTCCGGCTGAACGGGATGTGGCCGGCCCGGCAGGGCATCGCGCTGGCGTTCCTCGGCGCACTGGTCGCCGACGCCGCGCTGCTGGCCGCCGGCCGCTCGCACGCGCCCGCCGCGATCCTCGGCACCCTCGGCGTGTGGGTACTGCTCTCCCTGGTGCTGCAACTGCGCTCGCACGCCGACCCGGACGAGCGGATGTACGGCCTGATGGCGACGGTCGCCTCGGCGGCGCTGGCGATCGTGGCGACGGGCTACCTCGGCGCCGAACCGGACGCCGTGTCGGTCGGCGCGGCTGCGGTCGGGGTGGCGGTCGTCGCGCGGGCGCTGCCGCTGCCGGGGCCGGTCTCGGTGGTGGCGGCGCTGCTGGCCGCCGCCGGCGCGGGGGCCGCGGTGGGCGGGATGACCGACCTCGGCACGAAGGGCGCGGTGCTCGGCGCGGGCGCGGCCGTGTGCGCGCTGATCGGGCACCGCGTGGCGAGCTACGACTACCCGTCGCGGTTCGTCCACTTCACGGCGGGCGTGGCCCTGCCCCTCGCTGCGGCGGCCCCGGCGGTGTACGTGCTGGGGCGGGCGCTGGGCTAGCCATGTCACAGGTGATCGACAATTTCACGGCTCCCCTTGCCCCCAGGGCTACCGTGGGTGGTCACCGACCGCCGCCGCCCTACTTCCACACGGGGGAACCAACGCAATGCGCGCGCTTCGAATACTGTTGATCGTCACGGTGATCCTCGGCGGTCTCTTCGTTCTCGCGGACCGGCTGGCCGTGGGCTTCGCCGAGGACGAGGCCGCCGACAAGCTGCGGACCAGCGAGAACCTGGCCGAGACCCCGGACGTCTCGATCAAGGGCTTCCCGTTCCTGACCCAGGTCGCCGGCGGCTCCCTGGACGACGTCGAGGTCGGCATCGACGACTACGAGGCGGACACCGGCGACGGCAGGAAGATCCGCATCGACAACCTCCAGGCGAACATGAAGGGCGTCGAGTTCTCCGGCGACTACAGCTCCGCCACCGCCGACAGCGCCACCGGCACCGCCCGCATCACCTACGAGGAACTGCTGAAGGCCGCCAAGTCGGAGCCGCAGGACATCGGCCTCGGGATCACCGCGAAGGTGGTGAGTCTCGCGGACGGCGGCAACGGCAAGATCAAGGTCGGCGTGAAGCCGTCGATCCTGCCGCAGACCGTCTACGTCCTCAGCACGGTCACCGTCGACGGCGACACCGTCCGCGTCCACGCCGACTCGTTGCCCAGCTTCGCCGGCGTCCGGGCCGCCGAGAACGAGGTGCGCTCCATCACCGACTTCCAGCAGAAGATCGAGGGTCTGCCGGGCGGCATCAAGCTCGACCAGGTGACCGCCGCGCAGGACGGCGTCGACATCACGGTGAAGGGCACCGACGTGCGGCTGGCGGGCTGACGCCGGCTCCCTGTCCGATCGGCGAGACGGCGGCGTCCGTACCGCAGATGGCCGGCCCGCACGACGAGGGCCGCGAGCGCCCGGGACCCCTGCGGGGGCTGCCCGGGCGCTTTTCGTTTCCCGGCATTCGGACGATCCCGTCTCGCTATATGACACGCCGGTGACATGCCCGCCCGTCCGTCCCTACGATCGAGGGCATGAAGCGACAGGCGGATCTCACGAAGCGGCGGGCAGTAGACCTGTGCCGTGTCGCCGCCATGCTCTGTCGCACCGTCTGAGCGGGAGCGCCGACGCGCTTCCGTATCCCCCGCCCGGCTCCGTCCGGGCACCCCGTGCGCCGCGCCCCCGTACGGCCTGCGCGCACGCCTCTCCCACTCGCACGCCCCCGCCGCAACTGCCCCGGAGGAGAAACAGCATGAGCCGCAGCGACGTCCTGGTCGACGCCGACTGGCTCCAGGAGCACCTGGACGACCCGACCATCGCCATCGTCGAGGTGGACGAGGACACGTCCGCCTACGAGAAGAACCACATCCGGAACGCGATCCGCATCGACTGGACCCAGGACCTCCAGGACCCGGTCCGCCGCGACTTCGTCGACCAGGAGGGCTTCGAGAAGCTCCTGTCGGAGAAGGGCATCGCCAACGACCACACGGTCGTCCTCTACGGCGGCAACAACAACTGGTTCGCGTCGTACGCCTACTGGTACTTCAAGCTCTACGGCCACGAGAACGTCAAGCTCCTCGACGGCGGCCGCAAGAAGTGGGAGCTGGACGCGCGCGAGCTGGTCGCCGGTGACGAGGTGCCCGAGCGGGCGAAGACCGAGTACCGGGCCAAGCCGCAGGACAAGTCGATCCGCGCCTTCCGCGACGACGTCGTGGCCGCCATCGGCTCGCAGAACCTGGTCGACGTGCGCTCCCCCGACGAGTTCTCCGGCAAGCTGCTCGCCCCGGCCCACCTGCCGCAGGAGCAGTCGCAGCGCCCGGGCCACGTGCCGAGCGCCCGGAACATCCCGTGGTCGAAGAACGCCAACGACGACGGCACCTTCAAGTCGGACGAGGACCTCAAGGCCCTCTACGCCGCGGAGCAGGTCGACCTCGCCAAGGACACCATCGCGTACTGCCGCATCGGTGAGCGCTCCGCGCTGACCTGGTTCGTGCTGCACGAGCTGCTCGGTGTGGAGAACGTCAAGAACTACGACGGCTCCTGGACCGAGTACGGCTCCCTCGTCGGCGTGCCGATCGAGCTCGGCGCCAACAAGTAAGACCTCACCGACCTTTACCCCTCAAGGAGTTCAACATGTGCGGAGCGAAGGCCGGCGGCCCCGACGCCTCGACGATCAAGCCCGGTGAGACCACCATCCAGGGTCAGGTGACCCGCGGCGGCGAGCCCGTGCAGGGTTACGTGCGTCTGCTCGACTCGACCGGCGAGTTCACCGCCGAGGTCCCCACCTCGGCGACCGGCCAGTTCCGGTTCTACGCGGCAGAGGGCACCTGGACCGTGCGCGCGCTGGTGCCCGGCGGCAGCGCCGACCGCACCGTCGTCGTCGCCGAGAAGGGCGCTCTGGCCGAGGTCGCGATCGCGGTCTGACCGGTCCCCGAACGGCAGGAGGGCCGTACCCCGCGGGTTGGACGCCTTGGGGTACGGCCCTCTTCGCCCTGCCCGGACCCCGAGCGGTGCTCCGGGGCGCGGGCTTCAGATCTCCAGCAGCACCGTGAACGGGCCGTCGTTCGTCAGCGACACCCGCATGCGGGCGCCGAAGCGGCCCGTCGCCACCGTCGCGCCGAGCGCGCGCAGCTGGGACACCACCTCGTCGACCAGGGGCTCGGCGACGTCACCGGGCGCGGCGGCGTTCCAGGTGGGGCGGCGGCCTTTGCGGGCGTCGCCGTAGAGCGTGAACTGGCTGATCACCAACAGGGGCGCGTCGATGTCGCTGCACGACCTCTCGTCCTGCAGCATGCGGATCGACCAGAGCTTGCGGGCCAGCTGGGCCGCCTTCTCCTTGGTGTCCTCGTGCGTGACGCCGACCAGGACACACAGTCCCTCGCCCTCGATCGCGCCGACCGTCTCGCCGTCCACGACGACGCTCGCGCCGTCCACCCGCTGCACCACCGCTCGCATACGGCCATCATGCCGTGCCCGCCGGCGACCCCCGTGACCCGGTCCCAGACCTGGCCGTGAGCCGGTCTCCTTTTGATCCTTTGGCCCGCATCTGGGCCGTTCGGGGGCACTCGGTAACCGAGCGGCCACTCGGGGTGGCACGATGCTAGCCACACGCCGGTCGAGGGGACGGTAGAGGGAATGAGCACACCGAGTACCGGGCAGCGGGGCACGACCACCCTGCGGACGCCCGTGCAGCGCACCGACAGTCCGGAGCCGGCGGGGGAGCCGCCGCGACCGGACCTGTCCCGGCTGAGCCTGGCCGAGCTGCGCACCCTGCGCCGGGACGCCCAGCGTGACGAGGCGGACCTCAGCTACGTACGGCGGCTGCTGCACGGGCGGATCGACATCCTGCGCGCGGAGCTCGCGCGGCGCGGCGCGGCGGCGGCGCCCCTGCGGCCCGCTCCCGGTGAGGCGTCGGTCGTGGCCCGCCTCTCCGAGATCCTCGCGGACGGCCCGGCCCGGCAGCGCTCCTCCGCCCGCCACGTCACCGTGGCCACCCCGCACAGCGAGGAGTACCGGCGGCTCGCCGCCGAGATGCTCGCCGAGGTGGAGCTGTCCGACCTGGGCGCCCGCACCGACGCCGAGCTGGCCGCGGCGATGGACCGCCTCGCCCGCTACGAGCAGCAGGTCTCCCGCCACCGCCTGGCCCGCCAGCGCACCATGGACGGCTGCAGCACCGAGATCACCCGCCGCTACCGGGACGGCGAGGCCCAGATCGACGACCTCCTGACCTGACCCGTGGCCGCCCGCGCGCCCGCCCCCGTCGGCGGTCGGAAATGCGGGCGACAGCCGAGCGGTGGGCCGCCTACCGTGGCCTCATGACCAGCCACGCCGCCACCGACATCGATGTCCGTGCGATCACCGAGGCCGAGATTCCCGCGTGGGTGCGGGCGATGAACGTCGGGTTCCTGCGGAGCCGGGACGTGCCGGAGGAGGTGGTGGCCGCGCGGGCGTCGGGGATGGAGCCGGCGCGGACGCAGGGGGCATTCGACGCGGGGCGGTGCGTGGCCACGTTCCGGTCGTTCGCGCAGGAGCTGACCGTCGTGGGCGGGGCGATCGTGCCCACGGACGCCGTCACCAACGTGACCGTCTCCCCCACCCACCGCCGCCGCGGCCTGCTGACCCGCATGATGGGCCACGACCTGGCCGCCGCGAAGGACCGCGGGGACGTCGCCGCGACGCTGATCGCCGCCGAGTATCCGATCTACGGCCGCTACGGCTTCGGCGTCGCGACCCGGACCGCCGAGTGGGCGATCGACGTGCCCCGGACCGGGCTGGACCCGCGCCGGGCGGTCCCGGACGACGGCGGCCGCATCGAGCTGCTCGACGGCGCCGACGTCCGCAAGCTGGGCCCCGAGCTGTTCGAGCGCGTGCGCCGGGCACAGCCGGGCGCGGTGAGCCGCAGCGAGCGCTGGTGGCAGTTCCAGACGGGCGTCCTGCGCGCCGAGCCGGACTGGACCGAGCCGTTCTTCGCGCTGTACCGCTCGGCGTCCGGCGACATCGAGGGCATGGTCCGCTACGGGGCGGACGACAAGTGGGGCGACGCCAAGCAGCCGCTGAACACCGCGACCGTGGAGTGGCTGGTCGCGGCCACGCCGGCCGCCGAGCGCGCGCTGTGGCACTACCTGTGCTCGATCGACTGGGTGGTGACGGTGCGCTCCGGCTGCCGAGCCCCCGACGACGTGCTGCCCCTTCTGCTGCCCGACCCGCGGGCGGCGCGGATCGTCAGCCTCGCCGACTTCCTGTGGGTGCGGCTGCTGGACGTCGTACGGGCGCTGGAGGCGCGGACGTACGAGGGCCGGGGCGGGCTGGTGCTGGAGGTGGCCGACCCGGGCGGGTTCACCGGGGGCCGGTTCCTGTTGGAGGCCTCGCCCGAGGGGGCGTCCTGCACCCCGAGCACCCGGAGCGCCGACCTCACGCTCGACGTGGCCGACCTGGCGCCGCTGTGGCTGGGCGACGAGTCGGCGGTGCGGCTGGCGGCGCTGGGCCGGGTGCGCGAAGAACGAGCGGGCGCCGCCCGGAAGGCGGACGCCCTGCTGCGTACGTCCAGGCGACCGTGGTGCCCGGACATGTTCTGAGTGTGGGTCGCTCCTTCCCCCTGGGCTGCGATGCTCGTGCCGTTCGGTGGATCCGTAGCGCGGATTGTTCAGTGGTCGATGTTCAGTTGTCGATGTTCGGTTGTGGCTGTGCGCGGTGTTCAGTTGTGACTGTGCCGTCTCGTGCCGGTCCGGTTTCCTGTCGGGCTCCCGGCTCCCCTCCGGAAGGGAACCCGACCAACCACCGGCAAGCTTGACCATGTTGTGGAAGTTGGCTGCCAACTTCACTCTGCTTATGTCCGCTTGGAAGCGGCTTATAACCATCTCTCGCTGAACTGCCCAAAGATGGCGGGAAGTTGTACTGTTTGGCCGTGGAGCCGGAACACGCCTCCGCCAGTGGGCGGAAGAGGCAACAGCGGCCACAGAAATCACACCGCGACGTGGCCGACGAACTGCGCGCCCGGATCAGGTCGGGGGTGCTGCGACCGGGCCAGCGCATGCCCACCCAGGCGCGGCTGGCGGACGAGTTCGGCGTGGAGCGCGGCGCGGTGCGCCAGGCCCTGCGGATCCTGCGGGAGGAGCGCCTGCTCACCGGCGCCACCCAGGGCGCCCCGCCGACCGTGGCCCCGGACCTGGAGCGGAGCCCGTCCGGGCTCCGTGCGGCGGACGGTCCGCAGCCCACGATGGTGGCGCTCGCGCCGCGCATTGCGGAGGCGTTCGCGGCCGACCACGTCGAGATCGACGCGCTCTGCCTGACCGCCGTCTCCCTCACACTTGCCATGGGCGAACCCCTCCGGCAGATTCACACGGACCGTCGGAAACCGGCCAAGGTCGACGTCCGGGTCCTGCTGCCCGCCCGCGACATCGACCTCGCCTTCCCGGCCCCGGTGGACACCGCCTCGCCCGCCGAGAGCCTGCACCGCCACTGGCTCGCGCACCGCAACGCGCAGGTCCAGGTGCTCAGGCACAACCTGCGGACCCTGCGCGCGACGCACGGCATCGAGGTGACGGTGACCTTCCGGGCGCTGCCGTTCACCCCGCCGGTGAAGCTGTACCTGCTCAACCGCTCGGAGGCGCTGTTCGCGTACTACCGGCTGGAGCGGCGTGAGCAGGTCGTCGGCCAGGAGCGGATGGCGCTGTACGACGCGGAGGGCACCCGGTCGATGCTGTTCGCCTTCGAGCGGGGCGCCGGACCGCGGGACACGCTGTTCGTGGAACAGTCCCACCTGTGGTTCGACGCACTGTGGGAGACCATCAGTTCGGACCTGGTGGCTATGAGCTGACCGCGGGGCCGGCCACCAGTACGGCGAGGATCACCGCGCCGAGCGAGGTCGCCGTCGGGCTCTGCGCCTTCATGCCCCCGCTGAACAGGAGCAGTCCGACGGTGCCGGCGGTGCCGTACTTCCACTGGACGACCTGTTCCAGGGCCGTGGAGACGAGGGCGAGTGGGGACATGGGCCTACCTCCTCCCACCAACTTTCTTAAGTTGGCAACCAACTGTGCTTAAGTTGTCCCCACTTGGCGACAACTGCCAAACAACTTTTGGGTAAGTCCCTTAAGATGGATATGAGTTGTAGCGTTTGGTCGTGACCCAGGAGAACGTGGTGGTGGACGGCGGCAGAAGGCGCACCCCCCGGGAGATCGCCGAGGCGCTGCGCGAGCGCATCCGCGCCGGCGAGCTGAAGGCGGGCGACCGGCTGCCCACCCAGGCCGAGCTCGCCGCGGAGTTCGGCGTGGAGCGCGCCGCCGTGCGCCAGGCCCTGCGGGCGCTGCAGGGCGACGGGCTGCTCACCCACGTGAGCAAGGGCAGCCCCCCGCGCGTCGCCGAGGCCGCGTCCGCGGGCCGGGACGAGCCCCGGCCGGCCATGGTGGCGCTCGCCCCGCGCCTGGTCGCCGCGTTCGACGCGCCGCGGGTCCGGATCGACGTCGTCTGCCTCACCGCCGAGACCCTGATGGTCGCCATGGGCGAGCCGCTGCGCCTCGTCCACGAGGACCGGCTGCGCCCAAGGGCCGTCGACGTGCGCGTCCTGCTGCCGTCCCGGACCATCAACCTCGCCTTCCCCGCGCCCGTGGACGGCACCGACGAGTCCGTGCACGAGCGGTGGCTGGCCCGGCGCAACGCCCAGGGCCATGTGCTGCGGCACAATCTGTACGCCCTGCGCGCGACCCACGGCATCGAGGTGAACGTGACCTTCCGGGCGCTGCCGTTCACCCCGCCGGTCAAGCTCTTCCTGCTCGACGGACAGGAGGCACTGATGGCGTACTACCAGGTCGGCCGCCGCGAGGAGCGCACCGACCACGGCCCGACCGACCTGTACGACGTGCTGGACGCCGAGTCGCTGCTGTTCAGCTTCGAGCGGGACGGCGGCCCGCGGGAGGCGGCGTTCGTGGAGCAGTCCCAGAAGTGGTTCGACGCCCTCTGGGAGACCATCACCTCCGACCTGGACCTGGGCTGAACCGTGACGACGACCCCCCAGAACATCGCGGACAGCCTGCGCGGCCGGATCCGCGCCGGCGAGCTGAAGGCCGGCGACCGGCTGCCCACCCAGGCCGAGCTGGCCGAGGAGTTCGGCGTGGAGCGCGGCGCGGTCCGCCAGGCGCTGCGCGCCCTGAAGGAGGACGGGCTGCTCACCCACCTCACCAAGGGCAGCCCGCCCCGGGTCGCCGGCGCGGCCCCGCCGCCCGCCCGGCGGTCCCGGGCCTCCCGGGTGGTGCTGGGCCGCTATCTGGCGGAGGCGTTTCGCGCGGACGAGGTGCGCGTCGACGCCGTCTGCTTCACCGCCGAGACCCTGCTGTGGGCGCTCAACGAGGTGCACATGGCGGTGCTGCGCCGCGAGCTGCGCCCCCGGTCCATCGAACTGCGGTGCCTGGTGCCCGGCCCCGACGCCGAACTCCCCTACCCGCGGCCGGTCGGCCGGCCCGACCTGGCCGAGCGGGTGCGGGCCGAGCTGCGCAACCAGATCAGCAAGCAGGAGTCCGTCATGAAGTGGCGGCTGGAGGCGTTCGCCGCCGAGGGCATCGACGCGCGGCCCCCGGCCTTCGGCGCCCTGCCGTTCTGGCCGTCGGAGAAGCTGTACCTGCTCAACGGCGCGCTGGCCCTGCAGGGCAGGTACCACGTGGGGCCGCGCACCTACCAGCTGCCCGGCGAGGGGGAGTTCGAGGTACTGGACGTGGGCGGCTTCCAGGCGCAGCTCTTCGAGTACCGGCGCGGTGCTCCCGGCCAGGAGGGCGAGGCCTTCCAGGACGCCGCGCGGTACTTCGAGGCCCTCTGGGCATCGACCGCCGAACGGCCCACACTCGGCAGGTGACTGCCGACACGGGACGGACCGACCTGGTGACGAGCGAGGCCGACGATCTGCGAGAGCTGGTCGCGCGCACACGGTATGTCCTCTTCGACTTCGACGGACCGATCTGTGCCCTGTTCCCCGGCGACTCGGGTAACCACCTCTCGGAGGACCAACTCTCCCTGTTCCGCGCACGGGGGCTGCTCGGGCTGCTCACCGACGAGGAGCGGATCCAGCGCGACGCCTACACCCGGCTGAGCGCCTTCGGCCGCCGCCACCCCCGCAGCGACCTCTTCCTCGAACTGGAGGAGCGGCTGACCCAGCACGAGTTGCGAGCCGTACGGCACGCGATGCCGACGGCCTACGCCGACCCCCTGATACGCACCTGGGTGGCGACCGGGACGCGGCTCGCCGTGGTGACCAACAACTCGGCCCGCACGGTCAACCGCTACCTGCACAGCCGCGGCCTGCTGCCCTGCTTCGCGCCGCACGTCTACGGGCGCACCCAGGACATGAGCCTGCTCAAGCCGCACCCCCACACCCTGCACCGGGCGCTGGAGGCCCTGGGCGCCGCGCCCGGCGACTCGCTGATGATCGGCGACACGGTCACCGACCACGCGGCGGCCCGTGACGCCGGGGTCCGGTTCATCGGCTACGCGCGTAACGACGTCAAGGAGCACATGCTGCTGCGGTCCGGGGTGGAGCACCGTCACGTCGTGCGCTCCCTGGAGCCGCTGCTGCGCGCGGTGCGGGCGCACGCGTGAGCGAACGTTCTGTCCACATCGTGGCCGGATGTGAGGAGCGTCACGCCGGAGCGGATACCCTCTGCGGCCATGTCGTCCCAACCGCCTCAGGGAGCACGCCTGACCCTGGTGCGTCTCCTCGCGCGCGCCCGACTGCTGGGCGCCGGCCTGTCCGGCGGCGAAGCCGTCGTCGGTCACCACAACCGCAATCTGATCCTCCCGGTGGGCGGGCCGCTGGCCCGGCTGCTCGGGCTGGAGTCGGGTCAGGTGCCCGCCAAGTTCCGGGTGCCGCTGCGGACCGTGGAGGTGGTGCCCCGGCTGTGGCCGGAGTCGGCGGTGCTGTCCGCGGTGGGCGAGCGGCTGGACGACGTACCGCGCTGCCTGGCCGACTTCGGCTCCTGGTCGCTGCACGACTACGTACCCGGGCGGGTCCTCGCCGAGGAGACGCCCAAGGGCCCGGTGGGCGACGTGCGGCTGGCCGCGTTCGCCGACTTCTTCGCCCGGCTCGTCTCGGTGCCGGCCGACGCCCTGCCGACGCCGCCCGCGGACTGGCCGCGCTCCCCGGACACCACGGCGTTCCTGTGCCGCCTGGCGCGCTTCGCCGAGGAGCGGGTCCACCTGGCCAACCGCCCTCGCTTCGGCGCCCTCTTCGACCGGGTGGGCATCCCGCACGACGCGGTGGAACGTTTCCTGACCACCCCGCGCGCCCTCCTGCCGCGCCCGTTCTGCCTGCTGCACACCGACGTCCACCGGGGCAACGTCGTGGTCGACCGGACCCCGCTGGGCGAGCGGCTGTCCGTCGTCGACTGGGAACTCGCCCTGTACGGCGACCCGTTGCACGACCTCGCCACCCACCTGGTCCGCATGGACTACGACGACACCGAGCGACGCGTCCTGACCGACCTGTGGGCCGACTCGCTGACCGCCGCCGGACACGCCCGGATGACCGCCGGCCTGGACCGCGACCTCGGCGCCTACCTCGACTTCGAGTACGTCCAGTCCCTGTTCCCCGACGTGATGCGCGCCGCCCTGGCCCTGCCGGACGAGCCCGCCGACGGGGACTTCCGGCAGGGCGCCGAACGCGTCCACCGCGCCCTGCGCCGCGCCTGGGGCCCGCTCGGCCGCACGGACGAGCCGATCGGCGAGCAGCAGGCCGAGGCGGCCCTGCGCGCCTGGCACGCCGACCACGGCCCGGGCGCCGGCAGCCGCCCCCCGTCCCACCCCGACACGGCCACGAGCCCCGGCCCGCCGGCCCCCGGACCCGCGCCGGCACCCCGGGGGGCGGTACGGCGTACTGCGGCGGGGGCGGGGGCGTAGGTTCCTGGAGGGAGTGGCCCGGCGCGCCGCGTGCCCGGCTCGGCGGCCGGCGGGTCGCGGTCCGGGCGGGTGCGTAGGCTCCTGGCATGGCTGAGCTGGGGCTGCGCGAGCGCAAGAAGCGGCGGATGTATCAGGAGCTGTCGGACGTCGCGGTCCGGCTCTTCGTGGAGCGCGGCTTCGACGCGGTGTCGGTGGCGGAGGTCGCGGCGGCCGCCGACGTGTCCAAGCCCACGCTGTTCCGGTACTTCCCCGCCAAGGAGGACCTGGTGCTGCACCGGATCGCCGACCACGAACGGGAGGCCGCGCGGGTGGTGTCCGGCGCGCCGGACGAGCCGCCGCTGCGGGCGCTGCGCCGGCACTTCCTGGACCGGCTGGCCGCCGGTGACCCCGTCACCGGGCTGAACGACGACCCCGACGTCCTCGCCTTCCACACCCTGCTCTACGGCACCCCCGCCCTGGTCGCCCGGCTCTCCGCCCATCTGGAGCGGGCGGAGGCCGCGCTGGCGGACGCGCTCGGCGGCGACCTGGAGGCCCGGCTGGCCGCCGGGCAGATCATCGCCGTGCAGCGGATCCTCGCGCTGGAGAACTGGCGGCGCATCGCGGCGGGGGAGCGGGCGGCGGACGTACGGCAGGACGCGGTGCGGGCGGCCGAGCGGGCGTTCGGGCTGCTGGGGGAGGGGCTGCGGCGCTACGCGTGAGCGGGGTCGGCACCGGCCCTTGAATGCAATCGAGTAATAAATATAACTCGGTAACGTTTGCTGGGTACGCTTCCCCGCATGGACCGCGAACTCGACCTCGAACGAGCCCACCACGACACCTGCCGTGCCGCCCTCGCCGCCATGGTCGCCGGAGCGGCGCGGCAGGTCGTCACCGGCGAGGACGTCTCCGCGTCCGGTGCCGACGCCGAGGCCCTCGGCTACCGGCTGCGCAGCCACGCGAAGGCCTTGCGGGACCTGCCCGAGGGCCCGCTGTTCTTCGGCCGGCTGGACTTCCGGGGCGAGGACGAGGGCGAGGGCGAGGGCCGGGACGGGGACCGGGGCCAGGATCGGTGCGGGACGCGCGAGCGGCTGCACATCGGCCGGCTGCGCATCGGCACCGACCCGGCCTCGCCGCCCCTGGTCGTCGACTGGCGGGCCCCCGTCGCCCGCGCCTTCTACCAGGCCGGCCCCCGCGACCCGCAGGGCGTGGCCGTCCGCCGCCGGTTCGGCTGGGCCCCGGGCAGCCGCGGCGACTCGGCCGACCTGACGGGGCTGGAGGACGAGCACCTGGCAGCCGGAGCCGGAGCTGGAGCCGGAACCAGGACCGGAGCCGGTACCAGGACCGGAGCCGGAGGGGGAGCCGGGACCAGGACCGGGGCCGGAGCTGGAGCCGGGGCAGGAAACGAGGCCGAGGCGGACGGGGCGCGGCCGAGCGCGATCGTCGCCGGGGAGATCGAACGCCCCCGCGTCGGCCCCATGCGGGACATCGCCGCCACCATCCAGCCCGAGCAGGACGACCTCGTACGCGCCGCCCTGACCGAGTCGGTGTGCGTCCAGGGCGCTCCCGGTACCGGCAAGACCGCCGTCGGCCTGCACCGCGCCGCCTACCTCCTCTACACCCACCCGCAGCGCGTGCACCGCGGCGGCCTGCTCGTCCTCGGCCCGAACCGCGCCTTCCTCTCCTACATCGCCGAGGTCCTGCCCGCCCTCGGCGAGACGGACGTACGCCAGTCCACCCTCTGTGACGAGATCGCCCGCCACCCGGCAACCGCCACCGACGCCGCGCCCACCGCCGCCGTCAAGCACGACGCCCGCATGGCCGAGGTGCTGCGCCGCGCCCTGTACGCGCGCGTGGCCGCCGACCACGCCACCGACCTGGTCGTCCCGGACGGCTCCTACCGCTGGCGGATCACGGCCGGAGACCTCGCCCGGATCGTGGCCGGGGTCCGGGCCGAGGAACCCCCGTACGGGACCGGCCGGGAGCGGGTGCGGGCCCGGATCGTGCGCCGGCTGCGCGAGCAGGCGGAGCGGCGCGGCGGGCCCCGGCCGGGCGCCTGGCAGCGGCGCGTCGAGCGGTCACGAGCGGTCACCGCCTGCGTCGACGCCGTGTGGCCGGCGGCCCGGCCGGAGCAGGTGCTCGCCGAACTCCTCCGCGGCGGCGAGGCGTTGCGGCGGGCGGCGGACGGCCTGCTCGACCCGGCCGAACGGACGGCGCTGACCTGGGCGCGCCCGCCCCGGTCCTGGAAGTCCGCCCGCTGGTCGGCCGCCGACCTCGTCCTGCTCGACGAACTCGCCGGGCTCGTCGAGCACCCCGAGGGGTACGGGCACGTGGTGGTCGACGAGGCCCAGGACCTCTCCCCGATGGAGTGCCGCGCCATCGCCCGGCGGGTCCCGTTCGGCTCGCTGACCGTCCTCGGCGACCTGGCGCAGGGCACCACCCCGTGGGCGGCCCGCTCCTGGCCCGTCCAGCTCGCCCACCTGGGCCGGCCGCAGGCGCCGGTGATCGGGCTGACCACCGGCTTCCGCGTGCCGGGGCCGGTCGCCGACCTCGCCAACCGCCTCCTGACCCGCCTCGACGTCGACGTACCGCCCGCCCGCTCCCTGCGCGCCGACGGCGAGCTGCGGACCCGGCGCGCGGACGGCGACCTGTTCGCCGAGGTCGTCGCCGCCGTACGCGAGGCGCTGGCCCACGAGGGCTCCGTCGGCGTCGTCGCCGCCGACGCCCACACCGCAGCCGTACGCGACGCCCTCACCGGGGCCGGGCTGAGCCCCGCCGGCCCCGAGGAGCCGGGCGCACGGCTGAGCCTGGTCCCGGCGAGCGCCGTCAAGGGGCTGGAGTACGACCACGTCGTCGCCGTCGAGCCGAGCGCCGTCGCTCAGGGGGAGGCGCGCGGCCTGAACCGGCTGTACGTGGTGCTCACCCGGGCGGTGTCCCGGCTGGTGGTGGTCCACACGGGGGACCTCCCCTGGGAGGCCCCCGGCAGCGACAGCCGTGTCCACGACCGCGGTTGACACGTGCCGCACTCACCAGGGCGGGCGTACGGCGCGGGGAGCAGGCCCGCTTACTCCCGCCGTCAGACGCCGCAGCGCCCCGCGCGCGGCACGGTGAACGCATGGAACTGCGCCGACCCGCACGCCGGGCCCTCCTCGTCGTCCATGTCGTCGCCTCGGCGGGCTGGCTGGGCCTCACGTTCGGCCTGCTCGCCCTCGCCGTCACCGCGGCCACCACCGGGTCCGCGGCGACCGTGGAGGGGTCCGTCCGCGCCATG
Source organism: Streptomyces sp. bgisy159 (assembly GCF_057707805.1). Classification (NCBI taxonomy): domain Bacteria; kingdom Bacillati; phylum Actinomycetota; class Actinomycetes; order Kitasatosporales; family Streptomycetaceae; genus Streptomyces; species Streptomyces sp. bgisy159. The sequence continues at coordinate 41,217 of NZ_JBYIQX010000042.1, forward strand.
AAGCTCTTCGCCGACTGGCTGCTGCTCCCGGTGGCCCTGCTCACCCTGGCCAGCGGTCTGGCGCTGTCCTTGGGCACCAAGTGGGGGCTGGCCAGGCACCGCTGGGTCTACGTCAAGTTCTGGCTGACCCTCGCCGCCCTCACCGCCACCACCTTCGTGCTGCGTCCGACGGTGAACTCCGCGACCGCCGAGGTCGCCGCCGGCCGGCCGCTGCCCGACGACGTCCTGCACGGCCCGATCGTCTCCCTGACCGCGTACGTCTTCATGACGGTCATCTCCGTCCTCAAGCCCTGGGGCCTGACCCGCCGCGGCCGCGCGGCACGGGAACGGACCCGCCGCCCGGCGCCGACCGCTCGGCAGGCCGGCCGGCGCCCCGGCGTACCGTCGTCCCCGTGACCGCGCCGACGGACCTGAACGACACCGGCCCGGCCGCCTCTTGCTGCGGGCCGCCTCCTGACCCCGCGGCCATGGCCGCTTACGAGCGGCAGTACGGCGTCCTCGCGGAGGGCGCACTGCGCGGATGGCAAGAAGCGGACGGTGCTGCCGAGATCACTCGCCAAGAATTCGAGTCGACGTGGGCCGCTGCGCGAGAGACCCTCGACGCGGATCGCACCGAGGAGACGACTTGATCACGGAGTACCAGCAGAAGCTGCGCGAGCGCTATCTCGCTGCCACCGTCATGCCGGCCCCCGAGCCGTGGCAGCCGGTGATGGACCGCAGGACTCCCATCGGGGGCCTGCTCGGTTCGGGGGCCTGCTCGGTATTGGATTCGCCGTCCATCCCGACAGCGGACACGACCTCATCATGGTCGTGTCCAGCGACGGCCATGGACTCTTCGATGCGGTCACCGGCGAGAAGATCGCCCGCGACCGGGACCCTGACCCGGAAACGAGCACTCCCGACGCCCACCCGGACCTCACCTGCCCGGGGCTCGGCCCAATCGCGGGCGTCCCGGTACGCATAGCCGGACTCTTCGGCGGCGGCCTGCACAGCACCACGCCGGACGGCTGGACCCTGGACGTCGTCAGCCCCGAGTGGCCCCACGACCGCGTCATCCTCTCTGCCGACGGCGGGTCCCACAAAGGCGCGGCGGGAGGGACGTGGTGGCACGTCTTCCACTCCGAGTACTCAGAACTCCGCGCGGCCGGGTTCTCTCCCTCCGGCCTGACCCTGGCGGTCGCCACCAGCAGTGACCTCACACTCTGGACCCGGCCCGGCCTCCACTTCGACGACTGAGCGGACAGCGGGACAGCAAGGCGGGAGGAGGACAGATGGACCGGGCGGAACTTGCCGTGATGCTGGGCAACCAGACCACGGCCTGCGAACCCGCCAGGGCGGCGCTTCTCGCCGGAGGCGACTTCGTCGTATGGGACGGCCGCGTTCCCGGTCAGCAGCTTGCCGGCATCTACGCGGCTCGTCTCCGACGGGCGAGGAAGCGAGGTGCTGAGACTCTCGCCCTGCCGTCCACCGTCGACATCCTCACCCGGCTCGAAGCGGCTCAGGTCAGGATCGGCTGCATCTTCTCACCGGACCGGACGTGGGCCTTCATGCTCTTCTTCGCCGACGACGCAGGCTCAGTCCTCGCCTGCACGGGAGTCCGCCAAGACGCACGGTGACAGTTGTCCTCCTCAAGTGACAACGTGCCCAGTCACAGGCGCCCTGCCGGACGGCATGGCGCACTCCTGCAAGCGAGGTGCTTGCAATTGTTAGCGCAGGGGTGCACTGTGGGGGTATGGCCTCGCTCAACGTCGGCAATCTCGGTGAGTACCTGCGCGAGCAGCGGAGGAGCGCGCAGCTGTCGCTGCGGCAGCTCGCCGAGGCCGCCGGGGTGTCCAATCCGTATCTCAGCCAGATCGAGCGCGGGCTGCGCAAGCCGAGCGCGGAGGTGCTGCAGCAGGTCGCCAAGGCGCTGCGGATCTCCGCCGAGACGCTGTACGTGCGGGCGGGGATCCTGGATGCCGAGCGGGACCGCGACGAGGTCGAGACCCGGGCGGTGATCCTCGCCGACCCGACGCTCACCGAGCAGCAGAAGCAGGCGCTGCTCCAGATCTACGAGTCGTTCCGCAAGGAGAACGGCTTCGCGCCCGACGGGGCGAGACCCGACGGCGCGAGACCCGACGACTCGCAGGACCCCGGCGCCGACGCCGATCCGCAGCAGACGGCCAGTTGACCGGACCAGGGGACCGGCCGCCCGACTGCGGACCAGCTCCGCCCTCAGCCGAATCCACGGCGGACAGCACGAACGCGAACGACCCGAACGCGAACGACCCGAACCAAGGGAGGACCCTCACCATGACCATCACCGACGACCTGCGCAAGACCCTCAGCGACCCGACCCCCCTCTACTTCGCCGCCGGCGCCGCCGACCTGGCTCTGCAGGAGGCCCGTAAGGTGCCCGGCCTGGTGGAGCAGCTGCGCGCCGAGGCGCCGGCCCGCTTCGAGGCCGTTCGCAACACCGACCCCAAGACCGTTCAGGACCGTGCCGCCGCGCGCGCCAAGGAGGCCGGCGTCAAGGCCAAGGAGGCCCAGGAGAACCTGCAGACCCGGGTCACCGACTTCTTCGCCTCGCTCGACGGCGACCTGAAGAAGCTCGGCACCACCCTCGACGCCGACATCAAGAAGCTCGGCGAGTCCGCCCAGGACCTCGCCCTGCGCGGCGTCGGTGTGGCCGCGGAGTACGCGGTCAAGGCCCGTGAGACGTACGAGAAGGTCGCGGAGCACGGCGAGCAGACCGTGCGCCAGTGGCGCGGCGGGGCGGCCGAGGAGATCGAGGAGCTGGCGATCGCCGTCGAGCCGGAGGCCAAGCCGAAGGCCGAGCCCGAGCTGAAGCCCGAGCCCGCAGCGGTGAAGGACGCCGAGGGTGACGCTCTCACCGGCGAGGGCGACACGGGCCCGGCCCGCAAGACCGCCGCCAAGAAGGCCCCGGCCCGCAAGACGACCGCGAAGAAGACCACCCCGCCCGCGAAGTGACCCCGGTCGGCGGTGAGGCCGAGTGAAAACGGGTGAATCCGGCGGACCGGGCACTCCTCGGGTGCCCGGTCCGTTCTACCGGGTAGCCGGGTCATGGTGCGGGTACGGTGACCGGGTAAGGACGAGTCGAGTCGGGTGGTGGACGTAGTGCTGATGCAGGGCTTCGCCGGGTTCATGTGGCTGCTCTACCTGGCCATGCTGGCGCTCGCCGTGGGGGCGTTCGTGATGGCCGCCTTCTTCCGGGAGGACGCCTACCGGGCCGCCAGCAAGCAGAACAAGGGCTTCTGGCTGATCATCCTCGGCATCGCGGTCGCCGTGAACCTGCTGATCCCGATGCTGTTCCTGCAGATCATCGGCCTCATCGCGTCGATCGTCTTCTTCGTCGACGTACGCCCCGCCCTCCAGCAGGTCTCCGGCCGGGGCGGTCGCAGAGGCGGCCGGGGCTCCAGCAGCGACGGCCCCTACGGCCCGTGGAACGGCGGCCGCTGAGCGCCCGGACGGTACTCACCCCACCCTCCGACCCCCACGAGCGGCGCCCCTCACCCGCCCGCCGACCCCGCGCGGCCCCTCACCACGCCCGCCGGTCTCCTCCGTGAGTGGCCCCTCACGGCGCCGGCCGCTTTTCTCGCCAGGCAGTCAGTCAGGCCGCTCCTCGATCGCCGCCCAGCCGGGCAGTCAGTCAAGCCGCTCCTCGGCCGTCTCCCACCCGGTGGTCAGCCTCGCCGGCCACGCCGCTCCTCGGCCGTCTCCCCCGAGGGACCGCTCGCGCGGCCCGCCGGGGCGGCGGTCACGCTCCGCGCTCCAGCAACAGCAGCGCCACGTCGTCCGTCAGCTCGCCCCCGTTGAGTTCGCGGACCTCCTGCACCGCCGCCTGCAGCAGTTCCTCGCCCCGCAGGCCCTCGCCCAGCTGCCGCCGGATCATCTCGACCATGCCGTCCTGGCCCAGCCGGTCCCGCGACCCCTCGCCGACCCGGCCCTCGATCAGCCCGTCGGTGTACAGCAGCAGGCTCCACTCGGCGCCCAGCTCCACCTGCATCCGCGGCCAGCGGGCCCCGGGCAGCAGACCCAGCGCCGGACCGTTGTTCTCGTACGGCAGCAGCCGCGCCGGCCGGCCCGGTCCCGCCACGAGCGGCGCGGGGTGGCCCGCCAGGCACAGCCCGGCCCGGCGTCCGTCCGGCGCGATGTCGACCGTGCACAGCGTCGCGAAGATCTCCTCGTCGCCCCGCTCGTGCTCCAGCACCTCCTGCAGCGTGCTCAGCAGCTCGTCGCCGCACAGCCCCGCCAGGGTCAGCGCACGCCACGCGATCCGCAGCTCCACGCCGAGCGCCGCCTCGTCCGGGCCGTGGCCGCAGACATCGCCGATCATGGCGTGCACGGTCCCGTCGGGGGTGCGCACGGTGTCGTAGAAGTCGCCGCCGAGCAGCGCGCGCGAACGGCCGGGCCGGTAGCGCGCGGCGAACCGCAGCGGGGACCCCTCCAGCAGTGGCGTGGGCAGCAGGCCCCGCTCCAGGCGGGCGTTCTCCTGGGCGCGCAGCTTTCCCTCGGCCAGGCGCCGCTCGGCGGAGTCGGAGCGCTTGCGCTCCACCGCGTACCGGATGGCCCGGCTCAGCAGCCGGCCGTCCAGCTCGTCGCGGAAGAGGTAGTCCTGGGCGCCGACGCGCACGGCCTCTGCCCCGCGCTCGGCGTCGCCGGACGCGGTGAGCGCCAGCACGGCGTGCCGGGGCGCGAGCCGCAGCACCTCCTTGAGCACGGCGAGCTCGTCCGCGTCGTCCTGCGCGCGGCCGGGCGCGGGCAGCGCCAGGTCGAGCAGGATGCAGTGCACGTCGTCGGTGAGCAGCCGCTCCGCCTCCGTGAGGTTGCGGGCGGTGCGCACGCGGATCGGCTTGCCGGCCGAGTCCAGCAGATCCGGGACGACGGGCGCGGCGGCCGGGTCGTCCTGGATCAGCAGGAGCGTGAGGTTGGTGTGGGCGGTGTCGGACGCGCCTGTTCCGTTGGGAGTGATGTTGTTCTCGACCTCGACCGCCTGACCACTCTCCACGACGGGGATCGCTCTCTGCCGCGGTATGGGTACGGGCATCGTTTCGGGTTCCTTCCCTCCCCCCGAGGGCATGGTGGGAGCGAGGGACCTCGACCCACCGACGGGGACCATAGCCGTTGTGTGCGCCGCAGCGGAATGGTGTGCGGCACGCTGCTTGATCTCAGGCCCGTGTCATATGCCGCGTTCCCTACCGCAGTTGGGCACCCCGCCGCCCCCGAGGGGATGACGAAGGTCACGTCCGGGCGGCGTTTGGCGGCCGGTTGGGGTGCGCTGGGTCACGTGGCGGCCATCACGAATCCGGCAAGTCCGACTCGTTCCGCACCCTCCCGGGTGCCCGCCGTCCCATGTGCTCAACGGCCCTCCGCCTCACGCGTCCGGCCGCACCACTCCCAGGATCGGCATGGAGCCGGCGCCCGCCAGCGTGACGTTCCGTCCCGGCCGGGGCGCGTGGATGATCGCCCCGTCGCCGACGTACATCGCCACATGGCTGGCGTCCTTGAAGTAGATGATCAGGTCGCCGGGGCGCATGTCCTTGACGTCGACGTGCCTGAGCTGTCGCCACTGCTCCTGTGAGGTGCGCGGGATGCCGTGCCCCGCGCTGGCCCACGCCTGCGAGGTGAGCCCCGAGCAGTCGAACGACTTCGGGCCCTCGGCGCCCCATACGTACGGCTTCCCCACCTGCTCGGTGGCGAACTTCACCGCCCGCTCGCCCTGCGCGCTCGCCTTGCCCCGCACGCCGGTGAGGACGCCGGTGCCGAGCCACGTGGTCTGTGCCTGCCGCGCCGCCTCGGCCTCCAGCCGGGCGAGGCGTTCCTTCTCCTCCTGCTCCAGCTCGGACTCCAGCTTCTTCGCCGCCGCGATCTGCTGCTCGACGCGCTTCTGCGCCGTGGCCTTGGCCTTGCGGTTGGTCTCCAGCTTCTGCCACTGGGCGGTGGCGTCCTTGGCGTACTGCTCCAAGTCCTGCTGGACCTGTGTCAGTTCGCCGAGCATGTCCTTGGTCGCCTTGTGGCCCTGCCGCACCCGGCCGGTGCCGTCGAGGAACTGCCCCGGGTTGTCGCTGAGCAGTAGCCGGGCCTCGTCGGGCAGTCCGCCGGTGCGGTACTGGGAGCGGGCAGCGGCGCCGGCCCGCTCCTTCAACTCGGCGAGCCGGTCCCGGCCTTCGACGATCTTCCGGGCCAGTGCGACGATCTGCGCCGACTGCTGCTCGGCGGCCTCCTCGGCGGCGTTGTAGGCGTCGGTGGCGACCGCGGCATCGTGGTAGAGCGCGTCGAGCTTGGCGCGTACGGCCTGCAGGTCCTTGTCCGGCGCGAGGGTCCGGGGTGTCGCGGAGGGGGCCCCGGTGGCGCCTGGGGTCGACGGCGAGGTGGCGGCCGGAGGGGACGCGGGGCCTGTCGGCTCGGGGCTTCTCGCGAACGCGGTCCCCGGCACCGCCAGGACCGTGACCGCGCAGACCACGGTCACGGCCACCGCGAGCATGCCGCGCCTGCCCGTACCCGTACCCATACAGCCCCCCCCAACTGATTAACCGTCAGTAACTTCTGGACGTCTGGGGGATCGTGCCATGCCGCGCCGGAAAACGACAGAGGTGATGCCGCCCCCCCGCTTCTGTGACGAAGGAGAGGGGGAGATCGTTCCGCCCCGGCTCCGGGGCCTCCGGCGGCTCCTCGACCAGGCAGACGGCCCCGCTCAGCTCCGGGGCGCCAACGCCTCCCACCGCACGGTCACTTCTCCCTGCCGCCACCGTGCCGGGCCGTCCGTCACCGGCCAGTCGGCCGTCAGCTCGCGCACCGCCCGGATCCAGCGCTGCCGGGCGCCGTACGAGGCGTAGGGCGCGGCGGCCGCCCAGGCGCGGTCGAAGTCACGCAGGAAGGCGTGGACCGGCTCCCCGGGCACGTTGCGGTGGATCAGCGCCTTGGGGAGCCGTTCCGCCAGGTCGGACGGGCGCTCCAGGGAGCCCAGCCGGGTCGCGAAGGTCACCGTGCGCGGTCCCTGCGGGCCGAGCGCCACCCACACGTGCCGCCGGCCGATCTCGTCGCACGTGCCCTCCACCAGCAGGCCGCCGCCCGAGCCCGCCACCGGGTCGGCCGGCGCCAGCCGCGCGCACAGCCGCTGCCACACGGCGGCCACCTGGTCCTCGTCGTACTGGCGCAGCACGTTGGCGGCGCGCACCAGGTGCGGCCGTCCGGGGAGGGGGATCTCGAAGCCGCCGTGCCGGAAGACCAGCCCGTCGCGCTCGTAGGGGCGGGCGGCCGCCACGCGCGCGGGGTCGATCTCGATGCCCACCACGCGCGTGTGGGGCGCGGTGGCGCGCAGCCGGGTGAGGAGTTCCACGGCTGTCCAGGGGGCGGCCCCGTAGCCGAGGTCGACGGCGACGGGCGCGGCGGCCCGCCGCAGCTCGGCGCCGTGCGTCGCGGCGATCCAGCGGTCCATCCGCCGCAGCCGGTTCGGGTTGGTCGTCCCGCGCGTGACGGTGCCCACGGGGCGGGCGGCGGGGCGGGAGGGCATGCCTACGAGGGTATGCGTCCGCGCGCGGCCGGGGCCGGATCGGGTCCGGGCCGGGGCCTCTGGTGACTGCAAGCCGCCCGCGTGTGGCCCGCACGGCGCCCGCGCCCGCCCGCAAGCGGCCCGCACGGAGCGCACCACCCGTGCGCACCACCCGCGCGCATCACCCGCGCGCATCACCCGCGCGGAGCGCACGCGCGGGGCGCACGGGCTCCGCACGCGCTCCGCGCGGGTCCCGAGCAGGACGGAGGCCGCCCGACGCCGTCACCCCATCGAACGGTTGAGCGACAGACGGTAATCGTTCGGCAAAAACCGGCCGCCCGGAAATCCGGCCGGAATGGGAATGACTCGCTCCGGTGTTGCCACCCGTGGAGGAGCACCCTCCTGTCCGGCCTGCCCGCCCGCAGCAAGGAGGAACGCCACGTGAGCCAGTACGTCAGCAGGCTCGGGCGCCGCTCCCCGGCCACCCCCTCCCGCCTGCGGCTGCCGCACCGCAGGCCACGCCGCGTCGCCATGCTCTCCGTGCACACCTCCCCCCTGCACCAGCCGGGCACCGGCGACGCCGGCGGCATGAACGTCTACATCGTGGAACTCGCGCAGCGCCTCGCCGCGATCAACATCGAGGTCGAGATCTTCACCCGGGCCACCACCGGAGACCTCCCGCCCTCCGTTCAGATGGCCCCCGGCGTGCTCGTGCGGCACGTCGACGCCGGCCCTTACGAGGGCCTGGCCAAGGAGGACCTCCCCGCCCAGCTGTGCGCCTTCACCCACGGCGTGATGCAGGCGTGGGCCGGCCACCGCCCCGGCCACTACGACCTGGTCCACTCCCACTACTGGCTCTCCGGCCACGTCGGCTGGCTCGCCGCCCAGCGCTGGGGCGTCCCGCTCGTGCACGCCATGCACACGATGGCCAAGGTCAAGAACGCCAACCTGGCCGCCGGTGACCGGCCCGAACCGCCCGCCCGCGTCATCGGCGAGACCCAGATCGTCGACGCCGCCGACCGCCTCATCGCCAACACCTCCGACGAGGCCGACGAACTCGTCCGGCACTACTCCGCCGACCCCGGCAAGGTCGCCGTCGTCCATCCCGGCGTCAACCTCGACCGGTTCCGCCCCGGCGACGGCCGCGCCGCCGCCCGCGCCCGCCTGGACCTGCCGCAGGACGCCCTGATTCCTCTCTTCGCGGGCCGCATCCAGCCCCTGAAGGCGCCCGACGTGCTGCTGCGCTCCGTCGCCGTGCTCCTGGACGAGCGGCCCGAGCTGCGCTCCCGCATCGTCGTCCCCGTCGTGGGCGGTCCCAGCGGCAGCGGCCTCGCCAAGCCGGAGGGCCTGCAGAAGCTCGCCGCGCGGCTCGGGATCGCCGACGTCGTACGGTTCCGCCCGCCGGTCGGGCAGCAGCAGCTCGCGGACTGGTTCCGGGCCGCGTCCGTGCTCGTCGTGCCCTCCTACAGCGAGTCCTTCGGCCTCGTCGCCATAGAGGCGCAGGCCGCGGGGACACCGGTTCTGGCCTCCTCCGTCGGGGGCCTGCCCGTGGCGGTGCGCGACGGCGAGACAGGCTTCCTCGTCCAGGGGCACGACCCGGTGCCGTACGCGCGCGTGCTGGCCCGTTTCGCCGACGAGCCGCACCTGACGGACCGTATGGGCGCCGCTGCCGCCCGGCACGCGCAGTCCTTCGGCTGGGACACCGCGGCCGCCGCCACCGCCGAGGTGTACACGGCCGCGCTGCACGCCCACCGCCGTCGCGTACGCTCGCAGCATGGCTGATGCACACAAGGTCATCGAGTCCGCCCTCAAGGACGCCGAACTGGCCTGGGAGAGTCCCGAGCCCGGCACCTACGTCGTCACCCTTCCCGGCACCCGCAAGCTGTCGACCACGGTGTCGCTCCGCGTCGGCCGCCACTCCCTGTCGCTCAACGCCTTCGTCGTCCGGCACCCCGACGAGAACGAGGCGGGCGTCCACCGCTGGCTCCTGGAGCGCAACCTCAAGCTGTACGGCGTGAGTTACGCCGTCGACCGGCTCGGCGACGTGTACGTCACCGCCCGCCTCCCGCTCGCCTCCGTGACCGCCGACGAGGTCGACCGCCTGCTCGGCCAGGTCCTGGAGGCGGCCGACGGGGCCTTCAACACCCTGCTGGAGCTGGGGTTCGCCTCCGCGATCCGCAAGGAGTACGCCTGGCGCACGTCGCGCGGGGAGTCCACGCGCAACCTGGAGGCGTTCAGCCACCTGACCCGCGACGCCGCTCCGCGGCCGGCGGGGGAGTGACCACCGGTACCGGGCCGGGGCGCCGCAGCACGTCGTAGCCGACGAAGGTGAACATCCGCCGTCCCCGCGCGAGCGGTCCGCCCGGCCCCGTGTACCGGTGCGCGCCGACGCCGTACGGCACGTCCGGCCCCGACACCCACAGTGCCTCGAAGTCGCGTTCCTTGAGCCAGTCGCACACCCCGGTGTCGTAGTGCCGGGTCCGCGTCCACACCAGGACGCCGCCCGGCCGGCACAGCCGGGTGCAGTGGTCGAACGTGGTGCGCACGTCGGCGTCGGTGATGTTGCCGAGCACCCCGCACAGCAGGACGAGATCGGCGGGGGCGAGGTCCGCGTACGCGTCCGTCGCGGCGGCGTCCCCGGCGACGACCTCGACGCCCTCCAGCCCCGCCCCGGCCGCGAGCCGCCGCGCCACGGCGACGTTGCGCTCGTCCAGCTCGACCAGGCGGGCCCGCACGTCGCCGCCCCTGGGATGCCGGGCCAGTACGCCGATCAGGTCCCGACCCTGCCCCGCGCACACACTCACCGCCGTGAGCGGCCCGGCCGGAGCCTCGTCGAGTGCGTCGGCTATCCGCCGCTGGACGAGCGCGAGACGCCTGCTGAGGTAGGAGCCGGGTGCGTCGTACGCCTGGTGCCACTCGTGCCAGTCCACGGGGCATCCATTTCCGGCGCCGGGGGTGGTTACGCGTCGGGCTGGGCGGGGGGTTGGTCGGGGCGCTTGGCGACGAAGGAGCCGAGGCCGACCTCGGCGCGGATGAGCCCCTCCGCCTTGAGGTGGGCCAGTACCTTCTGCGCCGTCGATGCCGCGACACCGAACTCCGAGGCCAGCTCGACGACGGACGGCACCCGCGCTCCCACCGGGTAGGTGCCGTCCGCGATGCGTGTCTCTACGGCCGCGGCGACCTGCCGCCAGACGGGTCGCGTCCGGTCAAGTTCTGGGCTCATGCAGTGGACGCTAAAACTCTGCGGTAGACCGCGCGACCGCGGTAGACTGCGGTAGACCGACCCGGAAAAGCGGGACCCCCGCGACGGAGAGCAGCCGTCCGGGGGCCGCGTGAACGAGCCCCGCCCGCTGCCGTGGACCGGCGCCGAAGGCAAAGCCTGCTACCTGATCGCCGACGACGACGACGGCACCGGCCCGGTGTCCCGCCTGGCGGACACGACGGAGACCGTCCAACTGGAGATGGGCAGCCAACTCCTCTCCCCCGCGCGGGACATGCTCCCCCGCACCCCACAGCCCGGCGAACTCCGCTTCCTGGCCGAGCGCCTCACCGAGGCCCTGGCGGACGCCCTCCGGGTCGCGGAGAGCCGGGGCCGACGCCTGAACCGCCCGGACCGACGGGAGCCGACGGCTTCTGCGGCGCCCGGTACCGTCCCGGCGTCACCCCCACCACCTTCCGGAAGTGCCGGGTGAGATGGGCCTGGTCGTAGAAGCCGGCGGCGGTGGCGACCTCGCCCGGCGGAAGCCCGTCGAGCAGGCACCGCCGGGCGAGGTCGACGCGACGGGACGTCAGGTACTGGTGCGGGGGGATGCCGTACGCGGCGCTGAACGCCCGTACCAGGTGGGCGGGGTGGGCGTGGACGAGCCGCGCGGCCTCCGCCAGGGTGATCCCGTCCGGCACGCGCGCGTCGAGGAGTTCGCGCAGGCGGCGGGCGAGGACGGGGTCACGGGGCGGCGTGGTACGCCGGGCGGGCCGAAGGCTGTCGCGCAGGCGTTCCGCGACGAGCGTCAGCCGGCTCTCCGCCTCCAGTTCGCCACCGGGCCGCGCGAGCGCGGTGTGAAGCTGCCCCACGCGTCGACGCAGCAGGGGGTCCCGCAGGTCGGGCCGGTCGACCGCCGCCCCGACGAGGTACTCGCCGAGGACCCCGGTGTCCAGGTACACCACCCGCTTGCGGAACCCGTCCGGGGTCGCGGGGGAGCCGTTGTGGGGGACGTGCGGCGGCAGCAGGGTGACCGTGTCGTGCGGGGTGCCGTGCTCATGGCGGTCCAGGTCGTAGCGCACGGCGCCGGCGTCGACGATCAGCAGGGTCCAGGCGTCGTGGACGTGCATCGGGTAGGCGTGCTCGGTGAAGCGCGCGTGGAAGACCTCGGTGACGCCCGGCACGCGCGGACGCCACGCGGTGACTTCCTGCCGGGCGGCCATGCAAAAAACGTACAAGACGGGGTCGTACGCCGGTCGGCAGTCTCACCGTATGAACGCTGAACCCCTGCCTGGTGAGCCCGGCCCCGCCGAACGCACCCCCGTCCGCTTCGACACGAAGATCGCCGTCCTGCTGCGGGCGGACCTGGAGTCGTGGCAGCGCCTCAACGTGACCGCGTTCCTCGTCAGCGGACTCGGCACGGCGGCCCCCGAGGTGGTCGGGGAGCCGTACGAGGACGGCGACGGCGTCCCCTACCTGCCGATGTTCCGCCAGCCGGTGCTGGTGTTCGAGGGCGACAAGGAGACGCTGTCGACGGCCCACGCGCGCGTGCTGGCCCGTTCGCTCCCGCGCGCGGTGTTCACCTCCGACCTCTTCGCGACCGGCGACGACCGGGACAACCGGGCGGCGGTACGGGCCGTGCCGACGGCGGAGCTGGATCTGGTGGGGCTCGCGGTGTACGGGCCGCGCAACGCGGTGGACAAGGTGCTCAAGGGCGCGCGGATGCATCCGTGACGGGGGCGGCTTCGGCGCCGACCGCGCCGTCGGGTGCCGCTGCGACTGGTGCCGTGGCGACGGGTGCCACGCCGTCGGCTGCCGTGCCGTCGGGAGCCGAACCGCCATGGCCGTGCAGGCCGCGCATCAGCACGGCGTACCCGACCCCCGCCACCGTGCCCACGACGGCACACATGCCCCACAGCCAGGCGCCGCCGAAGCGGTCGATGACGAAGCCGGACATCAGCGGCGCGACCAGGGAGGCGACGGCCCACGACAGCGTGTACATGCCCTGGTAGCGGCCGCGCCCCCGCACCGGCGAGAGCCGGACCACCAGCCCCGTCTGCGTCGGCGCGTTGACGATCTCGGCGAGGGTCCACACGCAGACGGTGAGCATGAAGACGCCGACCGACCCGGCGAACGCGGTGAGCCCGAAGCCGTACCCGGCGAGCAGCGCCGACACCACGAGCAGCCGTCCCGGGTCGCGGTGCTCGATGAACCGGGTGACGGGGATCTGCAGCACGACGATGAGCACGCCGTTGACGGCGATGGCCACGCCGTAGTCGGCGGGACTGAACCCGGCCTCGCCCATGGCGATCGGCAGGCCGACCGCCCCCTGCTGGAAGATCAGCGCGATGAGGAACGAAAGCCCCACGACCCCCATGAACCGCCCGTCGCGCAGCACGGTCCCCAGCCGTACGGAGTCCTCCTCGGCCTTCTCCTTCTCGGTCTCCGGCCGGGACTCGGGCACCTTGAGGAACACCACGAGCGCGCAGACCAGCGTCATGCCGGCCTCGATGAGGAACCCGGCGAGATAACTGACCTGGGCGATGAAGCCGGCGGCGGCGGAGGAGACGGCGAAGCCCAGGTTGATCGCCCAGTAGTTCAACGAGAACGCGCGGACCCGGTCCTCCGGCCGGACGATGTCCGCCATCATCGCCTGCACCGCCGGCCGGGAGGCGTTGGAGGCCGCGCCGACCAGGCAGGCGACGGCGGCGATGGCGACGGGGTCGCGGACGACGCCGAGCAGCGCCACGGACAACGCGGTCGCCAGCTGGGCGATCAGCAGCGTCGGCCGCCGCCCGAGCCGGTCCGCCATGACCCCGCCGGCCAGCGAGGAGACGACCCCGCCGAGCCCGTGCAGTGAGGCGACCAGACCGGCGTACGAGGCGGAGTAGCCGCGTCCGACGGTGAGGTACAGCGCCATGAAGGTGGCGACGAAAGCGCCGAGCCGGTTGACCAGCGTGCTGGTCCACAGCCACCAGAACTCCCGGGGCAGCCCGGACACGGACTCCCGGGCCGCTCGTCTGAGACCGGCGACGGACATGTGACCCCCGATGTGACTGCGATGTAAGTACCCACAAGGCAGGACACAAATTACAAGCGGCATCGGGGAGCAGCCACTCGATTAACAATCCCTGCCAAGCGTCCGCTGGGCGGGCAGCGGCGCCTCCACCCCAAACCCTTGGATTACGCTCAGACACATGGCCGACGCACCGTACAAGCTCATCCTCCTCCGCCACGGCGAGAGCGAGTGGAACGCGAAGAACCTGTTCACCGGCTGGGTGGACGTCAACCTCAACGAGAAGGGCGAGAAGGAGGCGACCCGCGGCGGCGAGCTGCTCAAGGACGCCGGCCTGCTGCCCGACGTGGTCCACACCTCGCTCCAGAAGCGCGCGATCCGCACCGCCCAGCTCGCTCTGGAGGCCGCCGACCGCCACTGGATCCCGGTCCACCGCTCCTGGCGCCTGAACGAGCGCCACTACGGCGCCCTGCAGGGCAAGGACAAGGCGCAGACCCTCGCCGAGTTCGGCGAGGAGCAGTTCATGCTGTGGCGCCGCTCCTACGACACCCCGCCGCCCCCGCTCGAGGACGGCGCCGAGTTCTCGCAGTCGGACGACGCGCGCTACGCGACCATCCCGCCGGAGCTGCGCCCCCGCACCGAGTGCCTCAAGGACGTCGTCAACCGCATGCTGCCGTACTGGTACGACGGCATCGTCCCCGACCTCCTGACCGGCCGCGTCGTCCTCGTCGCCGCCCACGGCAACTCGCTGCGCGCCCTCGTCAAGCACCTCGACGGCATCTCCGACGCGGACATCGCCGGCCTCAACATCCCCACCGGCATCCCCCTCCTCTACAACCTCGACGCCGACTTCAAGCCGGTCACCCCCGGCGGCAAGTACCTCGACCCGGAGGCGGCCGCGGCGGCGATCGAGGCGGTCAAGAACCAGGGCAAGAAGAAGTAAGCCCACAGTTTTAAGCCCCCGACCTGCGACTTCTTCGCGGGGCGGGGGCTTCTTGGTGGTGCTGGGCCGTCTCTGGGCCGTCAGGTGCTGGAGGGGTCCGACCGGGCCGTGTCGAAGACGGCGGCGACCGCCTTGCGGGTGCGCTCCTGGCTCGACGGCATGAGGTGGGCGTACACGCGGAGCGTCAGGCCGGGGTCCGAGTGCCCCAGGTACTCGGCGAGAGCCTTGATGTTCTCTCCTGCGTCCAGGAGCACCGAGGCGTAGAAGTGGCGGAGCGCGTGCATGCCGTTCTCGCGGGACTCGGCGTAGGACTGGCCGGGCTTCCGCTCGGGGATCACCCCGGCCGAGGCGAGTGCACGCTTCCACACCTCTTCGTTGAGGGAGGTGCGCCAGACGTGCCCGCCGCGCGGTCCGGTGAAGATCAACCGCTTGGTCACTGGAGGCCCGTCCGCCACCTTCCACGGCAAGGTGATCTCTACCGGCGGGAATCGCTTCATGTGGGCCCGAAGTGCTTCAGCGACCGGACCGGGGAGCGGTACGTCCCGGAGCTTGCCGCCCTTCGGCGGGGCGAACACGGGCTTGCTGCGGCTCAGCTTGAGCTGCTGGACCACGTGGAGAGTGTCCGAAGCGAAGTCGATCGCGTCGACGGCGACGCCGAGGATTTCGCCCTGCCGGAGCCCACAGCCGCCTCCCAGGTCGACCATCGCTTGGTACCGCTCGGGCATGCCGGCGCGGACGGCGAAGACCCGTTCCGGCGTCCAAGGGACGATGCGCCTGTTGTCCACGGTGGGCGGCCGGACCGATCGAGCAGCGCACGGATTCCGGGCAAGGTGCCCGTCATCCACGGCTGCGCTCAGAGCCGCCCGCACATTGGAGTAGATCGTCCGGGCGTACGAGCCACGTACGCCGTTCTCCTGGAGCTGTCTCACCCAGTCACGGATGTGAGCAGGCTGGAAGGACCCAAGAGGACGCGACCCCAGGTAGGGGTAGGCGTGCAAGCGAAGCTGCGACTCCATTGACGCCTGCGTGTTCGGGTCCGGCGCGTGGGTCACCCACTTCTCGCTGTACTGCTGGAAGGTGATCCGGGCCGCGCGGGGGTCGATGTACTGGCCCCGCGCCATGTCGGTCTCGGTCTGCGAGAGCCACTGTTCGGCAAGCCGCTTCTGACGGTCGGGGAAACTCTTGGACTTCTCGGTGCCGTCCGGGCCGATGTAGCGGGCGCGGTAGCGCATGCCCGTGCCATAGCGGTCGGTCTTGACTTTGCGAGTCTTGCCGTCCGGCCCCTTCTCTTCCTTGTACCAGCGGTCTTGGATGTGTCCAGCCATCAGGCAGCGGCCCCCTTGAGCTGGGACTCCACCCAGGCGCGGACGTCGTCCGGGTCGAAGCGGAGATGCCGGCCGACCCGGAATCCGCGCGGACCCGTGCGCTTGCGGCGCCACTGGTAGACCGTCTCGACGCTCGGCAGCTCGAACATCTCCACCAGGTCGTCAGGAGTCAGGAACCGCGTGGGCAAGGCGCGCGGTGCGGCGGCTACTTCGGCCGACACGCGGCGTCGATCAGCCATGGGTGGGTTCTCCTTCCGTTCCGGGAGCGGGTTCGAGGGATGCGGCGAGCCAGGCTTCGACGTCGGAGAGGCCGGTGCCGGCGAAGACCCAGTGGGCGAGGACGTACGTCGTCTCGGTGGTGGGTCCGTTGGCGCCTGCCTGTGCTCGCCGCCATTCGGCGCGGGCGTCGCGGAGGGCGCCGAGGGTGGTGGAGTAGCGGCGGGACTTGGTGGAGAAGTGGCCGCGGAAGCCGAGCATGTGGGCCCAGGCGCGCAGGCGGAGGTGTTCGAGGTCCTTGCGGGCGCCGAGGGTCCAGGCGGTGCGGATGAGGCGGCGGGCGTGGTCGCTGATGTCGAGCTGGGCCAGTTCGGCGGCGAACTTCAGTGGCCGGTCGAGGGCGCCCGTCGCGGTTTCGGCGCCCTTGGTGGCGTACTTGGCGATGTAGGCGGCGACGGCTCGCTCGGTCAGTTCCTGGCCGTCGTTGAAGTCGGCGGAGCGGATCGGGCGGACGTCGAGCTGGCTGCCGAAGGCAAAGGTGTGGGCGCGGCCGTCGATGACCGGGCCGTCGACGCGGACCTTGGCTGCGGCGGCCCGGATGGCGTCGGTCAGCAGGTCTGCCGTTGCCCAGCTCGGGGGCGGGGTGTCGCCGCCGCCGGGGCCGTCGAGGCGGATGACCGCATGGAAGTGGACTGCTCCGCGCTTCTGGTACTCGGCGACCTTGGCGAAGGAGACGCGGGCGTGGTCGCGCAGGCACCGTTGGGTCAGGCCCGCACGCTTGGCGACCTCCCGGCGGAGGTAGGTCGAGAAGCGCCGCCAGAGGGTGCCCGCGTGCGCGTTCCAGAGGACGGCGGCTTCGTAGTCGTAGGTGTCCGGGTCGAGGGGGGTGCCGAGGGCGGGGTCGTCCTGGTCGTGGTGGGTGCCGCAGCGGCAGGGGCGGCCGTCGGTGCGGCGGTTGTGGACGGGGCCGAAGCCGGGGGCGGTGAAGGTGGCGAAGACGCGTGGGTGGGTGGCGACGTGTTCGGGGGTTCCCTTGCCGCCCCGGAGTCCGGCGGTGATCAGGTGGAAGGTGTCGCGGCGGTAGACCTCTGCGCAGGCCGCACATCGGGTGGTCCGGCGGTTGTTGCAGCGGACGAGGAGTTGGCCGGCGGGGAGGGCGGAGGAGTCGAGGTGCTGGAGGACTCGGCCGATCTCGCCGGTCGTGGTGTCGATGTCGTACTCGGTGCGGTGGCCGTCGAGGCGGATGGGGTTGGTGCAGCCGCCGAGCCCGGAGAGCTGCCGGAGGATGCCCGGCAGGGTGCCGTGTTGGGCGAGTCTGCTGAGTTCCGGGAGCGGGGGCGGGGTGGTGCGGGTGAAGATGGCTGTCTCCTTCTGGCTGGATCGGTCAGGAGGGATGGGCCCTGGGGCGGCCGGATGCTTGGCGGTGTCATGGCCGCCCCAGGGGTCGGCGCGGTTCAGCGCCGTTTGTGCTCGCGCAGCAGGGAGCGCAGGACCACGGCGGCGATCTCCTTATCTACTCGTCTAGTCATGTGAGCCGTTTATGACGTCCACGCCGGAGCGCGTGCCGGATTCGATGGCGGGGGCGAGGAAGGTGTGCGAGAGCCAGAAGCCGAACAGGGTGATCAGGACGACGATCCAGGGGCGGACGCCGAGGAACTTGACCGCTCCCCAGGCGAAGAAGCCGAGGACGGCGACGAGCGGCAGGCTGACGGTCACGGTGTGCGGGTCCTCTCAGCGGATGGGGCAGCGGTGGGTGCGGGCGGCGAGTTCGGCGGCGGCGCGGCTGTCGTAGTCGGCGGAGAAGCCGCAGCGCGGGGCGGTGCAGGCGGCGGTGTGCTTCTCGCGGCCCCGGTGGTCGTAGGCGGTGCCGACCTGGACGGGGCCGATGCGGGTGACGTTGTGAAATCGCCTGGGTGCGGGCATGGTCAGCCCTCCTGTTGCAGGCTGGGGCCGGGGAACTCGCGCAGGATTCGGGCGGTTTCCTCGGCGTCCGAGGTCCGGTCGGCGGCTTCTTCGGCGAGGAGTCGAGCGAGTGTCGTCCGACCGGTCGCGGCCATCTCGCGGGCCGCTTCGAGGTAGTCAGCGGCTGTGTTGAAGCAGAGAGGCATGTCTTTCCTTGGTGGTCAGGTGAGCTGGGCGGCGATGGCTTCGGCCAGGGGGGCCGGGACGCCGAGGCGGGCGCGGAGGGTCGGGGTGTCGATCGGGGTACCGGTGCGGGTGCGGTGTTCGGCGGCGACCTTGCGTGCGTGATCGACCAGGGCGGCCGGTACGGGGACGGACGGGGATGCCGGGCGCGCTTCGATGGCGGCGGGTTGGGCGGGCGGTTCGGCGGCCGTTTCGGTCTCGGTCTCGTCCGCCTGGTCGTCGTTGGCCGCGCCGTCCTGGGCCGTCTTGGGTGCCGTGTGTGCGAGGAGGGTGCCGCCGAGGAAGGCGATGGCGGGCCAGCCCGCGACGAGGATGCGCAGCCAGGCCGGGACGTTGCCGAGGCCGAGGAGGCCGGCTGTGGCGACGTTGGCGCCGAGGGAGGCGGCGAGGGCGATGACGAACCAGCACCAAGCGGCGGCTTTGGTGTTGCCGGAGCGCAGTCGGCGCCAGGCGGCGACGAGAAGGAGGTCGACGCTGATCGGGTAGGCCCACGCTTTCCATCCGTCCTGTCCGGCCGCCATGGCGACGTCGTGGAGGTGGGCGAAGGACAGGGCGGCGGCGATGAGCGCCTGGACCAACACCGCGTCGACGCGGGTCAGGTGGGCGCGCATGATGCGGCTCCTTTTCGGTTTCGGGCATGGGAGGGGTAGGGACGTGGCGCGAGGTGGTCACGCCGAGCGGGGTGAGGGGTGGGGTGGAGGTCAGTCGGTGACCGGTCGCGGCAGGACGACCGGGGCGGGAGTCTCGGCGGGGCGTGCGGGCACGTCGGGCCGGAAGGGCTTGAGCGCGGGCAGGTCCGGGACCAGGTGGGCCGACTCGCGGCAGGTCTCGGCGGCGGCGCCGAGGGAGAGGTACGGGGTGCGGATGCGGGACCAGCCGCCGGAGGTGTCGCCCGCGACGGCGAGGCCCGGCCGTTCGGCGGGGATGGCGCAGGCGGCCATGACCGCTTCGGGGGCGATGTCGCCGAGGGCCATCTTGGCGGATGCTTCGTCGTTGACGCGGTGGCAGACCCGGCCGGTGAGCTGGGCGCGGAGCATGGTTGCGCCCTTGCCGAGTTCGGCGCCGAAGCGCTGTCCGCACACCTCCAGGTAGATGCCGGCCGCGCGGCCGAGCTGGGCGAGCCGGATGAGCTGGGTGACCATCTCATCCCGCCGTTCCTCGTCCTTGCGGGTGGCGGTGAGGAAGAGTTCCGCCACCTCGTCCACGAACAGGACGACGGGCACGGGCCGTTCACTGTCGGGCAGGCCCCAGATGTCGGAGGTGATCTCCTCGTCCGGGGTGCCGGGGGCGATGCCCTGCCGGGCCTTGATCAGGTCGTATCGGTCCTCCATTTCCTTGACCAGCGCGGGCAGCAGTTCGGCCGCCTCGTCGGGGTCGGTGGCGAGCGCCGAGAGGCGGGGTGCGAACGGCGCCAGCTCGACGCCCCGCTTGCAGTCGATGCCGACCAGGGCGACGGGCTGCGGGGCGAGTCCGGCGATGAGGTGGCGCAGGTACATGGACTTGCCCGACAGGGTGGCGCCGAGGGTGAGCTGATGGGGAACGGTCCGGTAGTCGCGTACGAAGGGAGTGGCGTCCTCCCGAAGCGCGACCGGCACCTTGAGGAACCCGCCGCCGGTCTTGCGCGGCATGCGCACTTTTCGCAGCACGTCGAAGCCGACGAGCCGCAGTTCGACCACACCGGGCTTGACGGGGTGGACGTAGACGGCGTGGACGCCCCAGGCGTGCCGCAGCCGTTCGGCCGAGGCGGCGATGTCGGCGGGTTCCTGCCCCGGAGCGAGGCGGAGCCGCAGCCGCAGGCCGGTCGAGGTGGGGCGGATGATGCCCCGCCGGGGCGGGACGGGCCGGATCTCCCGCCGGGTGGTGGCTTTGACGGCGAGGACCCGCAGCCGGGACGGTGCCACGGTCAGGCCGCAGGCTTCCATGACGGAGGCGTACGAGCTGAGGAGGCGGACGGTGGATATCGGACCGCCGACCGTGGACCAGTAGAGGCCCGGGTGGTTGGCCCGGGCGTAGGCGGCCCCGCCGCCGAGCGCGGCGAGGGGACCACCCACTTCCAGGAACGTCGTCAGCTCGGTCATCAGGCGGTGGCCCCCATGGCGGCCGGGAAGGCGGCCGGGGTGACGGCGGCGGCCCGGTAGGCGATGCCGTGCCGCTGCTGCCCGTTGAACACCGACTCCCACGGCCGGGCGATCAGCCCCGGCAGCGAGACGGGCGAGCCGAGGACCAGGCCCTCGGAGACACCGCCCTCGGGGACGGTGACCTTGATGAGCGAGGACTCGCCTTCCTCGATGTAGACGACGCCGATCGTCATCAGCGCCTCACCGCTGACGGCGTCCTTGGCGATCTCACCGGTCTGCCGGTCGCGGATCTTCGGCTCCGGGGCCTCGGTGAGGAGGATCGTGGCGGCGGAGGTCTCAACGCGGATGGTGCGCAAGGCACACGCTCCTATCTACTCGTCTATACATGTAGCGATCCGTGAACCCGATCTTGCGGGCTCACGGCGATCACCTTGCCACACAACTTGCCCACTCGTCTATACGAGTATGCCTGTTGGGGTGTACGAGTTCGGAGAAGCGTCCCCGCGCACCACCGCCGCTCACGCGATCACGTCGCCGGGAGCTGGTACGACAGCACGTACGCGTCAGCCGCCATCACGGTGTCGCACACCTCAACAGCCCGGCCCTCGGTGTCGAAGGCGGTCCGGATCAGGTGGATCACTGGCACGCCGGAGGCCAGGTGCAGCGTCTTGACCTCGGCGGGCGAGGGCATCCGGGCGCGGATCTCCTCCTCGAAGTGGTCGAGGCGGTGACCCAGCTCTTCGAGTCGGGCGTAGATGCCGCCGGGGCCGGGGTTGGGTTCGGCGATCTGCGTACCGCGCGCGATGTCGAGCGGAAGGTAGGAGGTGGCGAACTCGACGGGCCGCCCGTCGAGCAGGTACCGGCGCCGCCGGGCGAGCACCCGCCGTACGGAGCCGAGCCGGGTGGAGATGTCCTGACTGGCCTTCTCTTCCTTCACCTCAAGACTGTCGACCTTGGGGTGACTGCCGGCCGCGTCGGCCTCCACGATGAACGCGGACTTGCCCTGCTCGCGGTGGCGCCGGGCGAACCGGTCGGAGGCCAGCCGCCGCACGGGGGGCCGGGGCCGGACGAAGACGCCCTTGCCGTGCTCGGCGTGCACCAGGCCCTCGCCCTGGAGGACGGAGAAGGAGTTCCGGACGGTCATCCGGGACACCCCGTAATGCTCGACAAGCTCAGCTTCCGAGGGCAGCTTCTCACCCTCGCTGAATCGCCCACGGTCGATGGCCTCACGCAGCTGGTCGGCGATCTGCCGGAAGACCGCACGATCGCTCGTGGGGTCGAGATCACCGAGCAGGCCCGAAGGAAGGGCAGGGCTCACGTGTGTACTCCTTTAGGTATCTAGACGAGTGGGCGAGTCTTGTTGCTACGGTGGAGAGCCTAGCCATCCGAGAGGGCCGAGGAACGTGAGCACAGAACGCCCGCACTCCGTCAGCGTCGCCGGAGTCGTCATAGACGACCACGGCCGGGCCCTCCTGATCCAGCGCCGGGACAACGGCAAGTGGGAACCGCCGGGCGGTGTCCTCGAACGCGAGGAGACCATCCCCGAAGCCCTGCAACGCGAAGTCCTCGAAGAGACCGGCATCAAGATCGCACTTCCCGCGACCCTCACCGGCGTCTACAAGAACATGACGGGCCTGATCGTCTCCCTGGTCTTCCGCTGCCAGGCCGCCGACGGCACGCCCACCACCGGAAGCGAGACCCGCGCACTGCGCTGGGCCACCCGCGACGAAGTCACCGAGCTTGCCGACGAGGCGTACGCCATCCGCGTCCTGGACGCGATGGACGCGGCGTCCCCGCCGGCCGTCCGCGCCCACGACGGCGTGAAACTCGTCTAGCCCGAACCCGCTGCACATGGCGGCCTACCAGCACGAAGGAACTTGTATGCACGAGTATACGAGCCGGGCCCGGGCCTGGGGGCTCAGTTGCCCAGGATTCCCCGAAGAGGTCAGCCGGGCCCGCCGCTGGACCCGCGACATCCTGCGCGGCTCCCCGTTAGCCGAAGACGCCGAACTGATCGTGAGCGAGCTGAGCGCGAACGCGATCCTCCACACCGCCAGCGGTCGGGAACACGGCAGCTTCCACCTGGCCGTCGCCGTCTCGGCACAGGTGGTCGCAGTCTCCGTGACGGACGACGGCGGCACGGGCACCGCCCCCAAGGCCGAGCACCAGGACCACGACGCCGAACACGGCCGGGGCCTGGGCATGGTCAGCGCCCTCGCACACCGCGTCGTCATCCACGACAGCGACCACGGCCACACGGTCACCGCGGAACTGTTCTCCGGGCCCCAGCGGGGAGGCCACCCGTGCTGATGAAGGAACTCCGACGCGGCTACTGGTGCGAGTGCTGGACAGAAGACCTCACCGAACAACGACGGCCGGCACTGCTCGCATCCCTCGACGCCTACACGGCACCCCAGGCAGACCGCTGGGTAGCAGTCACCCTCCGCACAATCTCCCCGGCCCTCGACGCAGACGCGTCCGACGCCGCATGGGAATGGCTGTACGACGGCCGCATCGAGACGCGACGAGCCCTGTTGCGCTCGGAGCCCTGCACGGTGTCAGTGACCCACGAGGACACTCGCATCACCTGGACGATCCGACCCGTGATCTACCTGCCGATGGCCCACCGCCAAGAGGTTGCACTCCCGAGTTGCGCTCACGACTTCAAGCCCCACGCGTCCGACTGAGTTACAACTTTCTTTACGACTTCAAGTGCGGCTCGCTCCGCTCCCCGCGCGCGGCCCGGCCCCCGGCCGGGCCTGCGCTCATGTCTCCGCCCCGCTCCAGCCCGGCCGGCGCCCGAGCCGCGTGCACAGAGACCAGCCACCTGACGTCAGAGAAGGGGTACGTCGCAG